>NZ_DASSYD010000167.1:0-39151 GCF_035703485.1 Dokdonella sp.
AGCTCACCAATTCGACGCTCGGCGCCCCCGATCCGCGTCACAGAACTGTCGCAGTCGATGTCGGCGGCGTGACCGTCGGCGGCGGCGCCCCGATCGTCGTGCAATCGATGACCAATACCGACACCGCTGATGTTGCCTCGACGACGCGTCAGATCGCGGAGCTGGCGCGCAGCGGTTCGGAACTGGTACGCATCACGGTCAACAACGCAGAGTCCGCCGCCGCTGTACCGAGAATCCGGGATCGTCTTGCGATGATGTCGGTGGAGGTGCCGCTGATTGGTGATTTCCACTACAACGGACATCAACTACTCGCTGATGAACCCGCGGCGGCCGAAGCATTGGCCAAATACCGAATCAACCCGGGCAATGTCGGATTCGGGCGCAAGAAGGATGGTCAGTTTTCTGCAATCATCGAAACGGCGCTGCGCTACGACAAGCCCGTGCGCATTGGTGCCAATTGGGGCTCGCTTGACCAGAGCATGGTCGCGATGCTGATGGATGAGAACCATGCGCGGGTCGATCCCTGGGATGCCGCGCGAGTTGCACGCGAGGCTTTGATTCGTTCGGCTCTCGATTCTGCGGCTCGCGCTGAAGAGCTCGGCATGGGACGTGATCGGATCATCATTTCGTGCAAGGTTTCCGGTGTGCGGGAGCTGATTGCGGTCTATCGCGATCTCGCGGTGCGCTGTGACTACGCATTGCATCTCGGTCTGACCGAAGCCGGCATGGGTTCGAAGGGAATTGTTGCCTCGACCGCGGCGCTGAGCGTGCTGCTGCAGGAAGGAATAGGTGACACCATTCGAATTTCTCTGACGCCTGAACCCGGCGAATCGCGAACCCACGAGGTGATCGTCGCGCAGGAATTGCTGCAGACCATGGGGCTGCGTGCGTTTACACCAATGGTCACGGCTTGCCCCGGATGTGGTCGAACGACCAGCTCACTTTTCCAGGAGCTGGCGAAATCGGTTCAAGAGCATGTGCGCGAAAAGATGCCACTTTGGCGAATCAAGTATGACGGCGTCGAAAACATGACGCTTGCGGTCATGGGTTGCATCGTCAACGGACCTGGCGAATCAAAGCACGCAGATATTGGTATCTCCCTGCCTGGCACCGGTGAGTCACCTGCGGCACCGGTTTTCATTGATGGGCAAAAGGCGATGACCCTGCGCGGCGACAGTATCGCCAGCGACTTCATTGACGTCATCGAAGGCTATGTAGCGAAAAAGTACGTGCAACGCGGATCCGCGTGATCGGCATCTGGAGTAGCGCTTGAAGGGTCAGCCAAATTTGATCGCGATTGATCATGATGACTACCACGCTGAGCACGTGGGTCGCACCCGAGACGGCCGTCAATTCCTGCTGACCAACCCGTTTGATCCAGCAACAGACGCCAGTCCCGGCTGCGAATTCGTCGCGCTCTATACATTCGATCAAACCGGTCAGCTCATTGAGGCAAGGATCGACAGTCTGGGCCCACGCGCAGACCTTGATGCCGAGGCACGTCGTTCCTTGTACCTCGAAAGGCTTGCATGCCTCGGTGATGTCTCATTTGAGCGGGTGGAGGTTGCTCCGTTTTGCCTGGAGCAATTCGGTCTTCAATTTGGCTTGGTCGCACGAGCGCCGGAAGAAGAAGGTGACGAATGGGCCGTAGAGATGCAGCCAGGCAATTACATGGCCTTCTTTGCTCCATGGGACAGCGGAGAGTACGACACATGATTGGTCCGGTGTCCGGCTGAATTCAAGCGGGTGTGAATTCGGCAAACGGATTATCTGAAACCGCTGGCATCGATCGCATAGACGCCCTCACCTGGATCAGGCATCGAGGATGCCACGGCATCTCAATATTTCGATGCGACGACCTTGCTCACCCATGGCAATCTTGATTCGGAGCGCAGCCGGACTCGGTTGATCAACCGCCGCCGCCGAGCGAAAGACAAAGGCGAGGGCCGTACCACCTTCTGCTGCCAACTGCAGATTTCGCAACTGGCGGTAGTCATCGCGGGATTGCCAGAGAACAACAGCCGCACATCCTCCTGCGCGCAGGTATTGCTCGGCACTCCAATGCGTGTCGCTGACGCTGGAATCAATTCGGGAAAGATGGTCGAGGTCGATGCCGGCCGCGACCAGCCTGCGTGAATCGAGTGCATTCGGTGCGCCGATGATGGCAACCCGTTGGCGTGCACGCGTGAGTGCCGCAAGTGCAGGGAGAAGCAATCCAAGCTCGCTGTTGTCCATTTTTTCAACGAGGATCTCGATCAATCCGCCAAGCGGCCACCCGCCTCCGGGCAACAAGGTATCGAGCGAGGCATTGCCGCTTGGTCGCGATCGAAGCGACAAACCGGCTCGCCGCGAGGGGCGTCGGATGGCGCGGGCTTCGAAGCCAAGGTCGAATCGCGGTTGCAGATGAATTGGAGTGCAGTGTTGCAAAGGGGACGCAAGGACAGCGGACATCAGGTTCTCCGGATCATGCCGACATAGAGTCCTTCGATTGCGAAGGATTCACACTCGGGGTCGACTTCGATCGGCGCGAAATCAGGGTTGGAAGGGAGCAGGCGAATCCGTCCACGCTTTCGCTCCAGGGTTTTCAAGGTCACTTCATCGTCGATGCGGGCGACCACGATGCGCCCGTCATCCGCTGTCTGGGTGCGATGGATGGCGGCGAGGTCGCCGTCGAGAATGCCGGCGTCACGCATGCTCAAGCCGACGACGCGCAGGAAGTAGTCGGGGCGCGGTCGAAACAGGCTGGCATCGATGCCGAATTCGCCTTCGATATTCTCGGTCGCAAGAATTGGACTACCGGCGGCCACGCGGCCGACGAGGGGCAGCATCACGGCCGCCGGTGTCCGTGAGCGATGGCTTAGGCGCAGTCCACGATGCGGGACGCGTTCAAGCACGCCTTTCCTGACCAATGCCGTTACGTAATCCTGAGCCGAGCTATGCCGCGCAAAACCCATCGCATCGGCGATTTCGCGCAAGGTCGGTGCTCGGCCAAGGTCGGCCACATGAGACTGGATGTATTCCAGCACGCGGCGTTGGTTGTCGGTCAGATTGGTCTCGTCCATACGTACTAATGTACGTATATCGGATCTTGAATGCAATACCGGAATGCCGCGAGGCACTGCCACGAGATGCCTGGATGCATTGAGACGACGTTGGGCATACCGGGTTGCTCGATTCCTTGCTTCGCGAAGCGCTGCTCTCGATTGAGCATTCCCCTTCGCTCAGTTCCCATCAAGGCGCTTGGGTGGTGCTGCGACGGAAGTCTTCTGTTATGCGTCAGGGGAGATGTGAAGGTTGTCGCTTTGTCATGTCTACCTGACTTTTGTTCGCACTCTCGCACCGAAAGCAGGACGCCAGGTCGTTGTCGGTGAGATTGATGAGGGTAGAGACGCAGCAAAACCCGTCAGCAAGCAAGCCCCTCAGACCAAGAGCACTGATGATGACAAGCACTGACCGGCACAGCAGGCAAAGTTTATTTCTCAATCAAGGAACCTCTATGTATCCAGCCAACCGTATTGTTCAGGCCATGATTTTTCTGTTGAGCCTCGTTCCCGTTTCGGCGATAGCCCGGTACGAAGCCAGTTCCCTGCGCGCCGCTTCGTCGAAGAGTTCTTCCAGCTACGAGTCGGGTCGCAGCACCGGCAGTCGCATGGGCTTCACCGGACCTGAAGGTACGGGTCGACCTGGCATCTACTTTTTCAAGAAGGGTGAAAATGCGTTTGAGAGAGACCAGTACGACTTTGCCATCGAGATGTACGAGGTGGCGGCGTCGTGGGCTTACAAACCGGCCCAGTACAACCTTTCAGTCATGTACTCAAAAGGCAGGGCATTCCGGTTGATCTGCCCCGGGCGATGGCCTGGATCGCGCTGGCAGCCGAGCGCGGAGAGCCGCGCTACGTGAGGGTGCGTGACGCGATCAATGTCACCCTGGACAGCGAACAGGTTGCCGAGGCCAATCGGATTCTCGATCAACTGAAACCAAAATATGCCGACAAGAAGGCCATGCGAAAGGCCAAGCGACGCTGGCGTGATGCAAAGCTCGATAGGACCGGATCCCGGCTGGGCTTCGCTGGCGGTGTGAAGGTTGGTGGAGCGGGCCAAACCTGGGCGGCATGTCAAACAATCAACTTACAACCGCTTGGGCCGTCACTGGTGGCAAGCAGAACGACGCTTCAATTGAATACCGTCAATTGCAGGAAAGCGGCGGGCCCTACGAGGAAAAGGATCGGGAACTTACAGGAACGGCAACCGTGGATTCCCTCATCATCCCGGATCTCAACAAGAACAGGGTTCCGACCACCACGCCAGCAGGGGACTCCGGGCATCAATAAGCGTGAGCATGGCTGATCCCGGGTGAAGCCACGAACGTTCGGTCGGACTTCTTGTTTGGCCGCACGCTTTCCGGCGATTGGCCAGCCGCCTTGTTGTGTCAATAGCCGATCAGGTGCAGACAGAAATCCATTGCCTGGCGGTCGTGCGGGTTGCATCAATCCGGCGTTACCGGATGGGGGTTTCCAGGACGATGGTCTCGTCCAGCCACCCGACCGGGATACCAAGCAAAGTGATCTTGCCGATATTGTCGATCGTCCTGCCGTCGGACATCAGTTCAAGTGTCTGGTGCATGGAAAGCAGACTCTTGATGCGATAGCGCAAGGTCAGTCGATTACCTTCGCTTCGACCTGATACGTCCCCGACCGCATCGCTCAGTGTTCCGGCGTACACGCCCGGGCTCACGGTGCGGAGGATCCAGCTTCGATCTTTCGCAGGCTGGCCCTCGAACGTAACGGTCTGGTCGAGTTGGAAGCTTCCGTCTGGCCGCAACTGCCCGAGACTCTCGACATGGAACGGCTGCGGCTTGCCGAGAAAAATCGTCAGTGAACCATGGCCTTCACTGTGCCCGGCAAACAGTTGCTGAGGAGTCAATTCAACGGCCGCGTTCTGGGCGCTTGGGCCGGTACAGGCGAGCAACAAGCCGAAGCCGAGATGGCGAATGGGAATCAGCATTGTTGCAGCGCTCTTGTTGAGGCGCGCATTTCAGCTCATCGAATGCAGATCGAAGATGTTTCCCTGCATGTCTGTCTCCTCGTTGTTAGTGATGAACGGAATGCTCGCCCGACACTCATGGTAGCTTGGTTCTGCCGACTGGCCTCAATCGGACCAACGGCCCGTTGATTACGCGCAAGGAGAGCACATATCGTATGGTGTGAAGGATTCATTCGATGATTGCCACGCGATGGTTGCGACTTCGCTCGGAGATTCGCGCTGATGAAACGTTTTTTGGCTGCATGCCTTTCGATCGCAGGTACGTTGCTGGTCGCCGTCGCATTGGCTCAAGGTTCCGGCGCTGCAAGCGAGTCCGGCTTTGTCGCGCGCATCCAGCTGAATGGCCCGATCGGACCGGCCGCCGCCGAATATTTTGATAGCGCGTTACAGCGCGCTGATACGGATGGTGCGAGTGCCATCGTGTTGCAACTGGATACGCCAGGTGGCCTGTCCACTTCGATGCGCCAGATCGTCAGCAGTATGCTCGCAGCGGACGTTCCGATTCTTGGCTATGTTGCTCCCGATGGCGCGCGCGCGGCTTCGGCCGGCACCTACATTCTTTATGCTGCACAGATTGCCGCGATGGCTCCGGCGACTCATCTCGGCGCGGCAACGCCGGTTTCGATTGGTGGTGGCATGCTCTCGCCGGCAAAGCCCGATCCGGCCGCCGATGACAAGGGCGAGCCAGCCAAGAGCGATAACGAAACTCCAAAATCGGATGCGAAACCTGACGCAAAGACTGATTCAGGTGATGCCGAGTCCAGCAAGGTCCTGAATGATTCGATTGCCTACATTCGAACGCTTGCGCAGTTGCGCGGACGCAATGCGGATTGGGCAGAGAAAGCGGTGCGCGACGCCGCAACCCTTACGGCAAGCGAAGCGGTTGCCGCAGGTGTCATCGATTTCATCGCCGTCGACACGGCGGACCTTCTGGCCAAGACTGATGGCCGTGAAGTGCGCGTTGGCGAGCGCACGCTCACGCTCAAACTCGGGGGCATGGAGGTTCGTGAATACGCGCCGAATTGGCGCAACAGCTTTCTCGGCGTGATCACCAACCCGACCGTCGCCTATCTGCTCTTGCTGGCCGGAATCTACGGCCTGGTTCTTGAAGCCATGCACCCGGGTGGTTTGCTGCCGGGAGTGGTCGGCGCGATCAGCTTGCTGGTCGGTCTGTACGCATTGCAGATGCTGCCTGTGAACTATGCGGGGCTCGCCTTGATGCTGCTTGGAATTGGATTGCTCGTCGCCGAAGCCTTCACTCCGGCCTATGGCACGCTGGGCCTCGGTGGCACCGCCGCTTTCATTTTTGGTTCCATCCTGTTGCTGGATACGGATGTTCCGGGATTTTCAATCAACGTTGGCGTGATTGGTGGCATCGCCGCCGGTGCATGCGGATTGCTGGCCGTAGTACTCTGGTTGGTCATGCGCGCGCGGCGCGCACACATCATCGGAGGCGATCAACAAATGCTCGATGCGCAGGGCGAGATGCTCGATGCGATCAGCGTCGGCGGTGTTGCTCAGGCGCGCTTCCTTGGTGAGCGTTGGCAGGTACGCAGCGAACAGGCATTGCCCGCTGGTACACGCGTTCGAGTATTGCGTCGCGACGGCCTGACATTGTGGGTCACAGCGGAATAAATCGTGCGCAATGTGCGCACTCTTGAAAGGAGACAGTCATGTTTGGATTTGCTGGTGTAGTAGTCATCCTGATCCTGTTTTTACTGGTCTCCACGATCAAGGTCCTGCCCGAGTACGAGCGCGGCGTGATCCTGACTCTGGGACGCTACACAGGCACCAAGGGCCCCGGTCTGATCCTGCTCTTGCCGGTCATTCAGCGCATCATTCGCGTCGACTTGCGCGTCAACGTGATGGACGTTCCACCACAGGATGTCATTTCGCTTGACAACGTCTCGGTGCGAGTCAACGCCGTGGTCTACTTCCGCGTGGTCGATCCGGAAAAATGCGTCTTGCAAGTTGCCGACTTCTATCAGGCCACCAGCCAATTGGCGCAAACCCGTCTGCGCTCGGTGCTCGGTCAGCATGAGCTCGATGAGATTCTGTCCAAGCGTGATTCAATCAACCACACCTTGCAGACAACCCTTGATGAGGCCACCGACCCTTGGGGGATCAAGATTTCGGATGTCGAAATCAAGGATGTCGACATCAACGAGACCATGGTTCGCGCAATTGCACGTCAGGCCGAGGCCGAGCGTGAGCGCCGCGCCAAGGTGATCCATGCCGAGGGCGAAATGCAGGCATCGGAAAAGCTGCGTGATGCCGCGGCGATGCTGTCACAGCAACCGCAAGCCATGCAGTTGCGCTATCTGCAGACGATGGCCGACATGTCCAACAGTGGCAACTCCTCGACCATTGTCTTCCCGCTGCCGCTGGACCTCATTCAGCCCCTGCTCGAAGCATTTCCGCCGAAGAAGAAGAGCAACGATACCGCTTCGTAACTTTGGCTGCATGGCAACCGCCACGGAGTGCTGAAGGGAGCTTTGCTCGTTGGCTTTCCGGGAACAGGTCAGCGCTCAGATTGCCAGGCTCTGTCGCAGATGCTCAAGCAGAAAACGTACTTTCGGTGACAAGTGGCGATTGTGCGGGTAGACCGCCCAGATGCCTTCATCGGGCGGCTGGAACTGCGTCAACAGGGCAATCAGCTTCCCGGAGCCCAGATGCGCCTGCACGTAGTAGTCCGGCAGTTGCACGATGCCCACACCCTTGAGCGCGGCATCGAGCAATGCCCAGCCGCTGCCGCAGGTGATATTGCCCTTGATTCTCAGGCTTCGGGGTTTGCCGTTTTCCTGAAATCGCCAATGGTCCTGGCTGCCCTGCAGGCAGTTGTGGCTCTCCAGCTCGGACAAGGAGTGCGGGGTTCCGCGGTTTGCCAGATACAGTGGTGACGCACACACGTGCTGGGTTCTTGAAGCCAGCTGCGTGGCCATCAGGGTGGAGCTCGCCAGCGTGCCCATGCGCACGGCCAGGTCATAACCTTCGGCGACGAGGTCGACGGTCCGGTTGGTCAGGTTCAGGTGAACCTCGAGTTCCGGATGGCGCAGGACGAAATCATTGACCAGCGGCGCGATCGTCCTTTCCCCGTAGATTACCGGTGCGGTAATACTCAATTTGCCGCGCGGCACCGTCTGGAAATTGGTCACCGTACGTTCGGCTTCGTCCAGCGCGTCAAGGATCTGACGACAATGCTGAAAATAGATCTGTCCGGTTTCCGTCACCGAGACCTTGCGCGTGGTTCGGTGGAACAGCTTGGTCGCCAGGCGGGCCTCCAGGGCGCTGACCTGGCGGCTGACCTGAGCGGTGGATATGCCCAGCCGTTTCGCCGCTTTGGTGAAGCTCTCGGTCTCGGCGACAGCGACGAACTCGGTGACCCCTTCCCATGCAAACATTGTCAATCCTGGCGTTTGATGTACCGATCCTGCCCGGCCTGATTATTACGACTGGGTAAGAGTGTTTTGCAGATTGCCCGGATTATGAATTTCCCGGTAACCATTAGACTATACCCGTCGCACAACAAGCGTGGATCGAGATCGTAGCGATCCAGCTTCGTCGGCCTCCATTCGCAGCGCCAGATGCGGTTTCTCAGAATTCATCGTGTCGCGCAACCCACCAAGGAAAAAACTATGTCTCAGATGATCAAATCCAGGGCGGCCATTGCATGGGGGGCCAACCAGCCCTTGTCCATTGAAGAAGTGGATGTGATGCCGCCGCAAGCCGGCGAAGTGCGGATTCGCATTATTGCCACGGGCGTCTGCCATACCGATGCATTCACCCTTTCGGGCGATGATCCGGAAGGCATCTTCCCGGTCATCCTCGGTCACGAGGGTGGCGGCATCGTCGAGTCGATTGGCGAAGGCGTCACCAGCGTCAAGGTCGGCGACCATGTGATTCCGCTGTACACGCCGGAATGTGGGGAGTGCAAATTCTGCAAATCCGGCAAGACCAACCTGTGCCAGAAGATCCGCGAGACCCAGGGCAAGGGCCTGATGCCGGATGGCACCACGCGCTTCTTCAAGGACGGCAAGCCGATCTTCCATTACATGGGCTGTTCGACGTTCTCCGAATACACGGTATTGCCGGAGATTGCGCTGGCCAAGGTCAACAAGGACGCCCCGCTCGAGGAAGTCTGTCTGCTCGGTTGTGGCGTGACCACCGGCATGGGCGCGGTGATGAATACGGCCAAGGTCGAGGAAGGCGCCACCGTGGCGATCTTCGGTCTGGGTGGCATTGGCCTGTCGGCCATCATTGGCGCGACCATGGCCAAGGCCAGCCGGATCATCGCGATTGATATCAATGAGAGCAAATTCGAACTGGCGCGCAAGCTCGGTGCGACCGATTGCATCAATCCCAAGGATTACGACAAGCCGATCCAGGATGTGATCGTCGAGTTGACCGACGGTGGCGTGGACTACTCGTTCGAGTGCATCGGCAATGTCAACGTAATGCGCTCGGCGCTGGAGTGCTGCCACAAGGGCTGGGGCGAGTCGGTGATCATCGGCGTGGCCGGTGCCGGCCAGGAAATTTCCACCCGCCCGTTCCAGTTGGTTACCGGCCGTGTCTGGCGCGGTTCGGCCTTCGGTGGCGTCAAGGGTCGCTCGGAGTTGCCGGGCATCGTTGATCGCTACATGCAGGGCGAGTTCAAGCTCGACGATTTCATCACCCACACGATGGGTCTGGAGCAGATCAACGAAGCATTCGAACTGATGCACGCCGGCAAGAGCATCCGCAGCGTGATCCATTTCAACATGTAATACGACGCAGCCATCCGCGCGCGGGTGGCTGCGTCCATGACGAGGACAATTTGATGACAATAGAGAATTTGAGTCGCAACCGCATGTTCGGCGGCTGGAACAAGCAATACCGGCACGCTTCAAGCAGTCTGAATTGCGACATGCGCTTTGCCATCTACCTGCCGCCGCAGGCCTCCAACGGTCAGAAAGTACCGGTGCTGTATTGGCTGTCAGGTCTGACCTGCACCGACGAGAACTTCATGCACAAGGCTGGTGCCCAGCGCATCGCAGCCGAACTCGGCATTGCCATTGTGGCCCCGGACACCAGCCCCCGAGGCGACGCCGTGGCGGATGCAGAGGGCTATGACCTCGGCAAGGGTGCCGGCTTTTATGTAAACGCCACGCAAAGCCCGTGGAGCGAGCACTACCAGATGTACGACTACGTGATGGATGAGTTGCCGAAACTGATCGAGGCGACGTTCCCGGTCAGCGACCTGCGCTCGATTTCCGGCCACTCGATGGGTGGTCACGGCGCCCTGGTCATGGCCTTGCGCAATCCGCAGCGTTTCAAGTCGGTGTCGGCGTTCAGCCCGATCAGCAACCCGATCAACAGCCCCTGGGGCAAGAAGGCATTCTCCGCCTATCTGGGCAAGAACACCGACAGCTGGGCGGACTACGATGCCAGTTTGCTGATGCGCCAGGCGAGCCAGTTCGTGCCGACCCTGGTCGATCAGGGTGAGGCTGACGAGTTCCTGGTCGAACAACTGAAACCCGAAGCACTGGAGGCGGCGGCCAAGACCAGTGGTTATCCCCTGGAGCTCAACCGCCATGAAGGTTACGACCACAGCTACTTCTTCATCGCCAGCTTCATCGAACAGCACCTGCGCTTTCACGCGCAGCACCTGGGCGCGTAGCGCTCACCCAGAGTTGCAGCGTGTGCCCAGCCTGGCGGTTTTGATTTCCAGGCTGGGCCACGTTTTCTGCCTCCGAGCTTCGGGCGGCTATACGGCTGCGAAGGCCTGTTCCAGATCGGCGATCAGGTCGTCGATGTGCTCGATGCCGATGGACAGGCGTATCAGATCGGCACTGACCCCGGCTTTTGCCAGCTCCTCGTCGTTGAGCTGGCGGTGGGTGGTGCTGGCCGGGTGGCAGGCCAGGCTTTTGGCGTCGCCGATGTTGACCAGCCGCTTGATCAGTTCGAGCTTGTCCATGAAGCGCGCGCAATTCTCGCGGTCACCCTTGAGGCCGAAACTGAGGATGGCCGATGGAATGCCGCCGTCCATGTATTTCTGTGCCAGGGCGTAGTCACGATTGTCCGCGAGGCCGGCGAAATTGATCCAGCTGACCTTCGGGTGATCCTTCAAGTGGCGCGCGATGGCCAGCGCATTCTGGCAATGGCGCTCCATGCGCAGCGACAGCGTCTCGATACCCTGCAGGATCAGAAACGCGTTGAAGGGTGAAATGGCGGCGCCCATGTTGCGCAGTGGCACGACCCGCGCACGCCCGATGAAGGCGGCTTCCTTGAACGCATCGACGTAGACCACGCCGTGATAGCTCGGGTCGGGCAGGTTGAACTGCGGGAAGCGGGCACTACCTTTCCATGGAAACTTGCCCGAATCCACCAGCACGCCACCGAGGCTGGTGCCGTGGCCGCCCATGTACTTGGTCAAGGCGTGGATGACGATGTCCGCGCCGTGCTCGATCGGCCGGCACAGGGCCGGGGAGGGCACCGTGTTGTCGACTGCCAGCGGTACGCCGGCGGCATGGGCAACTTCGGCGAGCGCCGCGATGTCGACGACATTGCCGGCCGGATTGCCGACCGACTCGCAAAAGACCAGCCGGGTATTTTCGTCAATGGCGGCGGCGACGGCTTTCGCGTCGCGGCCATCGACCATGCGCACTTCGATGCCCTGATTGGGCAAGGTGTGACAGAAGAAGTTGTAGGTGCCGCCGTAGAGCTGGCTGGTGGCGACGATGTTGTCGCCGGCCCTGGCCAGGGTCTGCACGCAAGCCGTGATCGCGGCCATGCCCGAGGCAAAGGCGAGCGCGCCGATGCCACCTTCCAGCAGCGCCACACGCTCTTCCAGCACCGCCGTGGTGGGATTCATGATGCGCGTGTAGATGTTGCCCGCAACCTTGAGGTCGAACAGGTCGGCGCCATGCTGGGTGTCATCGAAGTAATAGCTGGTGGTCTGGTAAAGCGGTACGGCCACGGAGTGCGTCTGTGGATCACCGGCAAAGCCGCCGTGAATGGCGATGGTTTCCCGCTTCATGTTGTTTCCTCGGCTGATGGGAGTGCCAGTGCGGGCAGGCGATGGCAAGGTAAAGGCCGAGAGTCTAGCGGAGAAGAGACGGGTTTCCCGACTATTCCCATTACCGGCGGATATATGGATATACGTCCATTTGAAATCCGCGACGGATTCCGGGTGCCTTGAAAGCGCCTGTGTTGCCCAGGGACCACACTGCCGGCGTTGCTGGTTGGGGCGTCCCGGTTCTAGTCCGTCAGGTCTGCAAAGATGTGGTGAAACAGCGCGCAGCTTTTCAGGGCGACAAACAATGCCGACAACTTCTCACCCTGGCTGGCGACTTCTGCTGCGCCATAGCGATCGCTGAATTGAGCGAGCACGGCGTGAAGACCCGCGCCGCGAAACATGCTGGTCAGCATGCGCAGTTCGGTGGTGCTGAAATCGAGACCGATCAGATTTGCAAAGCGTTCTGTATTGCCGGTCATTTCAGCAACCCAGGCCATCACCTGATCAACTGGATCGTCAACGTGGAATTCGCGCTGCACCAGACGCAGCAGTTCCTGTCTGTCGAACACATTGAGGAGCAGGGCGAGCAGGAAGCGGTGTCCGGGATCGTGCAGCTTGCGTCGGCAATCGATAACCGTTTGGCTGAGCAAATCGTTGTGCACAACCTGAGCGAGCAGTTGGCGCTCTTCCGCGGGCAACGCCGCGCACACCGCGGCTAGTTCTCGCGCCTGCTCCGGGTCCGCGGAGATTCGCGTTTGCTCTGATATCAGCAAATAGGCGAGAAGAAGATCGGCATTCGCCAGAACACGATGAAGATGCACGAGCACGGCATCTTTACCCAGCGCGCGCAACATGCGCAGATACTGCAACTTGCGAATAGTGGGCGCATGGCGCTGAAACGGATCGAATGCAAGTCCCGGCCAGCGATAGTCGTATTGCACTTCGGCGTCAGGATCATCGGTGATCGTACGAATGACGATCGTCAGCGACGGGCGGATCATGTGGAACAGCGAATGAATCAGATCGCTGCCGCGAGCGATGATGCGGGTATCGCCAGCATGCAGTACTTCAAGACCCACCAACCGAAGGCGGCCAGGAATGGCGCGCTGCATTTTCGCAGTCGGTTGCCTGGCGTCAAATTGAAATCGGCTGTGAATGCTCGAACCGGCCAATACGTGGAACGCGCCGCAAAAAGCGTGTTGATGGATGCTCGTGGTGCCGTCCAGCCAGATCAATGCCGAGATATCGAAATCGCCGCCGTGGTAGAGCGACAGCGGTGGTTCGGCGAACTTGCCGTCCAGATCCGCCTGCTTGCACAGCGTGTCGGCGCTGAGCATGTAGTCAATGAGATCGTCATGCGTGATGTGTGCGGACGGGTTGAAGTTTTCCAGTTGATTTGCAGCCACACGTTGGAGGTTTGCGTAGACGGCTTCGGAGCCTTCGCCGAGTTCCGCCGCGATGGTGTCGCCCAGGCGCTGGAAGTAGGCCTGCACGTGGTGCACAGGCTTTTCAGACGTGTTCGCCTCAGGCTTGACCATCTGACCCATGATCGTCATTGCACCCACCGTGTCGTGTCTGGCGCAGACAGATGCCACCTATTCGAGCTTTTTGATAGAAAAAGGCGACGTTCAAAAAACTCATCAGCCACGCAACACGATTGGCAAGCCTTTTGAACGTCATCGCAGTTGTGCCAATTGATCAGCGTAGCCTTCACTCCAGTTCTCCGTCATAGCTGTCGTTGACGAAATGAAACAACAAGGATGCAGAGCTGTATCCATCGGGCAGCGGATCGCGGCTGTGCATCAGCTCGCGTCCTCTGAGTATCAAAGCCTCGCCCACGCGTTGATGCAACGAACGGATCGTGCCGTTTCGGTCTTTCAGCTTGAGCGCCCAGGGTGATCGACCCTCTGCATCGAGTGGCGTGCAATCGAGTAGCAGCGTAATCGTGTACTCGCATGGAGGTCGATCGGTGTGCCAGAACAGATCTCCACCAGCAATGTAAATTGACACGAAGCAGTAGGAAGGCTTCGTTGGTTGTCCCACGAGTTGCGATACACGCTCATTCAACTGATCGTGCCAGAAGCGGGCGACAGGATGGTTGTGTGCGACGAAGCGATGGATTCCGCGGTCCTCTTTGCAGGCCAAGAAACCTTGTGATGCCAGGGCCTTGAAATAGCGACCCAGTTCCTTCACATGCTCGGCTGGAAGCAGGTTCTCCAGGTGAGAAAAACCTTCGCGTTCGAAGTGGATGCGTGTTTTCTCGTCATCCAGATCGCCTTTCGAATTCAAGGTTTCGACGCACTTTTTGTCGTCGCAGCCAGCAAGTTCAGTGTCGCCAGCGAATTGAATGGGCGCCCAGACGCTACCGTGGTGATGCGGTTCAAATCGGAGCGCTTGCTCCTGCCATTCGGCAGGAATGCGCAGTGTAGACAGATGCGCGGTGCGGCGTGCCGGGTCACCGATTTTGTCGCGCGAGTTTTTTGCGTTCGAGATCTTCAGGTCACGTCGCGGAAATCGATAAGCGACTTCCTCAGGCATCGCATCTGCGGGTACGAAGAGGCCGATCTGGCGCAGTTCAATCGCTTCCTGTTCGCCGATCTGCGCGTCATTTCGGCCATCGATCAGAATTGAGCAGAGAAAGGCATGCGCGCCGGGCAGATTCTCTGCGCTGACCGTTACGCGGGACAAGGCTGCTCCCTTGACAGGAGCCTCAACCAGAAACGAAGGTGGCTGCTCGCTTGCGTGAATCGAGATTCTGGCACTCGGGTTGAGTGCAATGCCCAGGGATGTCGGACTCATGGGGCTAACAGCCTGTCGAACCTTGCTCTTTTAGCCAAATTCTCGTCTCAATCAGCAGGAGCTGACAGTCTGCTGGATTGGAACGTAGACATGTTTCGGGTCAGCGAGCTCTTTGACATGCGCGCCAATGAAATCGCGGAGCAGCAAAGGACTCGAACCGAGCGCTCGGCACTTGCATAATTGGGGGAAACCGAAGAGGCGAGAAATTACGCCCCTTCGTCAGTAACAATGCGCTGGTCCTATTGATCGGAGCGGGCATTCAGCGATGGGTTTGGCGGTGGTTCCGGTGAGCGCGGGGCTTGGCCATTGCTGTCGAGTGTCGCGGTGCTACGCACCATGGCATTCAGTTGATCTACAACGTCCTTGGATACTTTCAGCATATCCTGCGATTTCTGATTCATCTTGACGCCTTGTTGTCGGATGGGTTGGACCGGAGTTTGCGTTGAACACGCCGAATCAAGCTAGAACTACAGTACGGCCAAGTCAAGCACGGAAATGGCACATTGCCTTGCTCTTTCAAGGCTGGCACGCTTTACCGCTGAGCGCTCAATATTGGAAATGCAGAAAATCAAAGCAGCCATCTTCCTAGCGATTGGGATTCTGCTGGTGCCCGCTGTGGCGCTCGCCCAATCGGCGATGCCGCAATCGAAAACCTGGAATTTCAAGGAGATCATCGCCGACGATCAGTACGCTGCGCCACCGTTTCGAGCCATTGTCCAGAGCAAGGATGGCTTGATGTACGTCGCAGATGGTGTTGGCGTGCTGGAGTTCGATGGCATCAAGTGGGCGCGTCTGCCCTTGCCGGATTCGCGTGTGGTGACAGCATTGGGCATCACCGATGACGGCGAGATCATTGTCGGTGGCTCCGAATCCCTGCTTGCCGTTTCCAATGCAGGTGATGAAGTACGGATCAGGAATCTGGCAGGCGAGATACCGGGCGGACTGGTCGGACTCGGACATATCTGGGAGTTTGCATCAGGCAAGGGCCGGTGGTGTGTGCGCTCCGAGCCCAAATTGCTGTGCAAGGATTCCAGGGGGATATTCGTGCTGCCGGCTGAGAATCGTTTTGGCCGCTTGTACGCCGTACGAGGTGAACTCTATGTGCGTGATGATCACCTTGGCCTCAAACATGTTGTTGGTCGCAGCCTGGAACTCGTCAAAGGCGGTGATTTCTTTGCCAACCGCTTGCTCGCCGCACTCATTCCGTTCGGGACACGGGGCCTGGCCGGGATTTCGCGTGATCCATTCGAAATTGCGACATGGAACGATCTCGACCATGCTCCGATTCCCGCAAAGGTTGCCGGTGCTGGTTCGCTGAAAGGGCAAATTGGAGTCGCCAGTTCGCTGGTGGACGGATCGGTCGGATTGCCCTTCGTCAACGGCGACCTGGTGATACTGGATGGAGCCTGGAACGAAGTCGCAAGGTTTCGCGCCAGCCAGTTTGGGGCCTTGCCTGGTGCTCAGGCTATCGATGTCGATCAGGAGGGCGGTATCTGGGTTGCCTGGAGCAATGCGATCACGCGCATCGACTGGCCCTCACGGGTATCACTGTTCCAGGAATCGCAGGGGATCTATGAGTCGCCTGTCGGAGTGATCGAGGACAACCTCGGCATCATTGCCTATACCAGCAAGGGCCTCACCTTGCTCGAAGACGACGATGGCATGACGGCGTTCGAGCGAATGGAACCGAGCTATTCCTGGATTCATCGCGTGGTGAGTCAGGCTGGCGATATTCTGGTGTTGACGGAAAACGGGATATGGAGCAGTCAAGGACAGCCTCTGATTCTGCAGAAGCGGAATGTCTTTTCGCACTTCGTCAGCCCCTCGCATCCGGACGAGGCACTGGTCGGATTGCGATTGGGACTGGCCCGCATTTCGAAAGTCGGCTCGAACTGGGTCGAAAACGAGGTGCGTGATGATGTGAGTTTTGACGTGTTCGAGATCGCTCAGGATTCCGGCGGCACAATCTGGTTGTCATCGAACCTGGGCCGTATCGGGCGCCTCATTCCCAGGGCAGGCAGTGATGTTCTGGCGGATGGCGAGTTAGTCGAATTTGATCGGGGCGACGGGGTACCTACAGGAGAGCTCGATCTCAAGCTCATCGGTGGCGAGGCGTATGTCGGCAGCCTCGGTGGCTTCTATCATTTCTCCAACGGTCGCTTCGAACCGAGTTCCAAGCTGGCTTTCGAGCAGACCGGGCCGGTCAGGCGATTCCTGCCATTGAATGCGAAAGAAGTCCTGGTTGCCGGTTCATCCGGTCGACTCAGGCTTTTGTCCAGAGGTGTGTCAGGCATCTATTCGCGCCAGGAAAGCGTCTTCGATGGAATCGCCGGGTTCGGCAATATCCAGGACATCATGATGGACAAGGCCGGGATTGTCTGGCTGGCGACTGATTCTGGAGTCGTGCGCATCGATCCGACGGTCACTCTGCCCGCCGCAAAGTCACTTCAGGTTCTGGTTCGGGAGATATCCAGCGGCGAGCACGTACTTTTTTCGGGTCACGGAGCGCTGCCTGCATTGCAGCTTGCTCAAGGTGACAGCATGCGCTTTGACTTCGCCCTGCCAAGCTACCGCGCACCTGAGATCAACAGCTACCGCTCACGAATTCGCCAGCAGGATGGTAGCGAGGAGTGGAGCAAGTGGAGCCACGAGGCGCGGCGCGATTTCACCAACCTGCCGGCCGGGAATCTGATCTTCCAAGTCGAGGCTCGGGACGTGGTTGGTGGGTCGGGTGGCATCGCTTCGGTCCCGATCACCGTGATAGCCCCATGGTACCGGCGAACATCAACTCTCATCGCGTTCTGGTTGCTTGGGCTGGCCCTGGTCGTCATTGCCGTTCAATGGCGGGTTCGTGCACTGCGCGCGCGCAGTGTGGAACTGGAGCGACTGGTGGCTTCCAAGACCGAAGCGCTGCAACTTGCCGCAGCCACTGACCCCTTGACTGGTCTCTGGAACAGGCATCGCTTTGGTGAGTGGGCTCGCGACGAGGTTCCCGCGATCACCGAGAATGCAACGCGGGTCAGGGCCTGTGATCCGGTTGACGTCATCGTCTGTGCGATTGATCTCGATCATTTCAAGCGCGTCAATGATCAGCACGGACATGCCGCCGGCGATCTGGTCCTCAAGACGGTTGCGCAACGATTGCAGAAAATCCAGCGCGAAGGCGACTTGATTTTCCGCTTCGGCGGTGAGGAGTTCATCTATCTCGCCACGAACCGGCATCGCGACGAGGGTGAGAAGCTTGCCAGGCAGATCGTGGAGGAGTTGAGGCAGACCACCGTCGAGCTGGAAAGCGGCGTGCTGGTCGATCCGACCGGTTCGGTGGGTTGGTCGGTTTATCCCTTTTATCGCGATCGCGTCGAATTGTTCAGCATGGACTTTGTCCTCAGCGTCGCCGATCGCGCGTTGTATCTGGCCAAGGAGAAGGGGCGAAACTGTGCAATTGGCTATTTGCCCAATCTCGCCGTTGAAGAGATCGATCGCACCCACGCCGACTGGCGAATTCAGGTTTTCGATCGCCACCCGGATCTTCTCAAGCAGGTTTAGGGCAACGCTGATCAAGTGGCCCAACCGTCATGGCATTCAGAAGGTTCGCCGGTCGTGCTGCGTGGCGGAGTGAAGGCTGGTTGCCTTGACCAGCCGCGCGGTGCGGCTGGCGGACCTTCTGGATGCCACCACGTCAAAGGTGTAGGCGGCGCCGGAAAACAATGCCAGATTATTGTCCATGTCGCCGTTGATGCCGGTCGCGTCGCTGTCTTCTCCATAGGCGGAGACTGCGAGCAGGCCGCCATCCATCGCGACTGAGAAGCCGAAGCGGTCGGCAAAGCCTGGTTTCGATGGTTTGATGCAGGAGGCTGGTGACCAGGTTGCTCCGGTGCGGTGATACAACTGCGCCGAACCCGCGCTGGTCAACGAATTGTCGTCGGCGTCGCCATCAATCTGGTTGGCTGCACTCGAATCGAGGTCTGCGCCCACAGCCAGCAAGTTGCCGGATAGCGCAAGCGATTGTCCAAAACTGTCGTTGCGCTCGGCGTTGATCGCCTTGACGTAGGCCTGGGCCTGCCAGCCGTCGAGCTCGCTGCGATGAAAGACATAGACGGCGCCTGATGAAAATTCAGTGTTGTCGAAGGGGTTGCCGCCGACACCGCGTGCCGCGCTGTCTTCGCGGACCGTGCCGACGGCGACGGTATCGCCATCAATGGCAAGGCCACAGCGAAAGCGATCATCGACCTCGGTATTGGATGCCTACAGGTAGGCTTCCTGGACTACCGTCGATCCTTCGATCCGGTGCACATAAGCAGCCCCGGACTGATTGCTCAGGTGGCTGAAGGGATCGCCATTGACTCCCGTTGCATTGCTGTCCTCGTTTGGTGCTCCGATCACAAGCAGATCGCCGTCAATGGCGACTGCGGCACCGAAATTGTCCTGCACGTCTGAGTTGGAGGGTTTCAGGTAGGCCTGCTGCGTCCATCCACCCGGTTCCCGGACGAACACATGGACTGCGCCGGAGTCTTCCTTGGTCTGCACCGTGGGATCACCGTCGATTCCTGTCGATGCACCATCTTCGGCCGTGCTGCTCACCGGCATCAGATTGCCACTGACGGCGATCCCATCGCCGAAGCGCAATTCCGCCCGCGAATTGAGTGCCTTGAAATAGTCGCCGATCCCCACGATGGATGCCGACTCTTGTGACGAGGCGCCAGTCGACATCAGGGCCAGGCTCAGTGTCGTCAGGATCAGCGCAGGGCGAACGCGGGTCTCGCGCAGCGATGGTTGGTTCAAGACGGCTGAAAACATTCGGGCTCGCCTGCGGAACAGTCCGTACAGACTGTTCCGCAGGCGAGCCCGGGGTCATGAAGAAGTTGTGAAAGCTTGATGAGAGCGTGCGTTTGCGCGGCTTTCAGGCTGATCGGGTGCCCACTAACCCGCCTTCTTCTTGGCCAGCTTGAGCCAGGTGTCGACGACGGTGTCCGGATTGAGCGAGACCGATTCGATGCCTTCCTCCATCAACCACTCGGCGAGATCCGGATGGTCGCTCGGCCCCTGGCCGCAGATGCCGACGTATTTGCCCTTGCGCCTGGCAGTCTGAATCGCCATCGACAGCAACTTCTTGACCGCTGGATTCCGCTCGTCGAACAAGTGGGCGACGATGCTCGAATCGCGGTCGAGGCCGAGGGTGAGCTGGGTCAGATCGTTGGAGCCGATCGAGAAACCGTCAAAGATATCGAGGAACTCGTCGGCGAGCAGGGCGTTGGAGGGCACTTCACACATCATGATGATCTTGAGGTCATCGTGGCCCTGCCTGAGCCCGTTTTCAGCGAGCACTTCGACGACCTTGCGGCCTTCTTCCAGCGTGCGCACGAACGGGATCATGACCCAGGCGTTGACCAGCCCCATTTCCTCGCGGACTTTCTTCATCGCGCGGCATTCCAGCGCGAACGAGGCGGCGAAGCTCGGATCGACATAGCGGCTGGCGCCACGGAAGCCGATCATCGGGTTTTCCTCGTGCGGCTCGTAGTTCGAGCCACCAATCAGGTTGGCGTATTCGTTCGATTTGAAATCCGACAGGCGCACGATTACCGGTTGTGGCGCAAACGCGGCAGTGATCGTGGCGATGCCTTCGGCGAGGCGATCGACGTAGAAGTCGACCGGGCTTGAATAGCCGGCCATGCGCTCGTCGATCTTGCGTTTGGTGTCGGCATCCTGAGTGTCGTACTCGATCAAGGCCCTCGGATGCACACCGATATGGCTGGCGATGATCATCTCGAGGCGGGCGAGGCCGACGCCGGCATTCGGCAACATGGCGAAATCGAACGCGCGCTCGGGGTTGGCCACGTTCATCATGATCTTGAGCGGGGCAGGCGGCATCTTGTCGAGGTCGGCGGTGATGCGCTCGAATGGGAGCAGGCCTTCATAAATGAAACCGGTATCGCCTTCGGCGCAGGAAATGGTCACTTCGGCACCATCCGGAACCAGATCGAGGCCGTTGCCGGTACCGACGATGGCCGGAACGCCGAGTTCACGCGCAATGATCGCCGCATGACAGGTGCGGCCACCGCGATTGGTGACGATGGCGGCAGCCCGCTTCATCACCGGCTCCCAATCGGGATCGGTCATGTCGGCGACAAGCACGTCACCTTCCTTGACCCGGTCCATGTCCTTGATCGAGCGCACCACACGGGCGACGCCGCTGCCGATCTTCTGGCCGACCGAGCGACCTTCGGCGAGCACCGTGCCGCGCGCAGGCAGTTGGAAGCGTTCGATCTGGGTTGGGCGCACCCTGGATTTCACCGTTTCCGGGCGCGCCTGGACAATGTAGAGCTTGCCGGTGTTGCCATCCTTTGCCCACTCGATATCCATCGGCCGGCCGTAGTGATCCTCGATGGTCAGGGCCTGGCGCGAGAGTTCGTGGACATCTTCGTCGCTGAGGCAGAACCTGGAACGATCAGCAATCGGTGTCTCCTCGATGCGCACGCGCTCACCGGGAACTTCCGAATAGACCATGCGCTGCTGCTTGGAGCCGATCTGGCGGCGCAGGATGGCCTGTTTGCCGGCGCGCAGAGTCGGCTTGTAGACATAGAACTCATCCGGATTGACCGCGCCCTGGACGACCATCTCGCCGAGACCGTAGCTGCCGGTGACAAACACCGCATTGCGGAAGCCCGATTCGGTGTCGAGCGTGAACAGCACGCCGGAGGCGCCGATATCCGAGCGCACCATGAGCTGCACGCCCGCCGACAGCGAGACATCCTCATGCTTGAAGCCTTGATGGACGCGGTAGGCGATCGCGCGATCGTTGTACAGCGAGGCGAAGACTTCCTTCATGGTGTGAATGACGTCATCGGCACCGCTGACATTGAGGAAAGTTTCCTGCTGGCCGGCGAACGAAGCATCGGGCAGATCTTCCGCCGTAGCCGAGGAGCGCACGGCGACTGCGATATCCTGGCTGCCGGCTTTTTCGCAAAGCTGCGCATAGGCTTCGCGTACGGCCTTGTCGAACTCGGGAATCAGGGGTGTATCGATAACCCAGCGGCGGATTTCGGCGCCGGCCGTGGTCAGTTCGGCGACGTTGTCGACATCAAGCTTGGCCAGGCGATCCTGAATGCGTTGGGCCAGACCACTCTGGGCAATGAATTGCTGGAAGGCGTGCGCGGTCGTCGCATAACCACCCGGCACGGACACGCCGAGCTTGCTCAGGTTGCCGATCATCTCGCCGAGCGAGGAGTTCTTGCCACCAACCTTGCCAAGGTCGGACAGGCGCAACGCGTCGAGCCAAAGAACCATGTCGCTCAAGAGTCATCTCCGGGAAAATAATGCAGTGCATCATTCTACCGGCTCTGTGCGGCAGACAACACTCCATGGCAAGCAAACGGACCATGGCAGGCGGATCCGCCAGGCCAGCGGAAAGAGCCTGGCAGGCGCCTTTGCACGTGCCTGTTGACCGATTGGTGGCGCGATTGCATAGACTGCATCTCTCTGCAATGGATGGAGTTCGCATGCGACGCACCGTTTTCTTTGTCTCCGATGGCACCGGGATCACCGCTGAAACCATTGGCCACAGCGTGCTGACCCAGTTCGATAGTGTCGATTTCGAGTCGTTTCGCGTGCCATTTGTCGATTCGGAATCGAAAGCAGAACATGCGGCGCTGCGCATCAAGACCTCACATTTGAAGACCGGGGTTCGTCCGATCGTGGTCAATACGATCATGGATCAATCGCTGACCGAGATCGTAGCGACGGGTGGCGGACTGATGATGGACGTGTTCGCACCCTTTATCGGGCCGCTGCAGGACGAGCTCGGCGTGCAGCGCAGTTCGAGCGTTGGCAAGGCCCATGGCCTGACCAATTTCGCCGAATACGAGGCGCGCATCAACGCGACCAACTACGCGCTTTCACATGATGATGGCATCGATGTGCGCTATGACGACGCCGAAGCGATCCTGGTTGGCGTATCGCGGGTCGGCAAGACACCGACCTGCCTCTACATGGCCCTGCATTTCGGCGTAAGGGCGGCCAACTATCCGTTGACTGAAGAGGATCTCGAGCGCTTCGAGTTGCCCGAACGCCTGAAACCCTACAAATCCCGCCTGTATGCGTTAACCATCGATGCCCAACGCCTCGCCCAGGTCCGTGAAGCAAGACGCCCGGGCAGCGAATACGCGACCCTGGCGCAATGCAAGCGCGAGTTGGAGATTGCCGAGAAACTCTTCCGTCGTGAAGGTATTCCGACGCAGAGCACGACGAATACGTCGATCGAGGAGATCGCGAGCAAGATCCTGTCCCAGCTCGGTATCGAAAGGCATATGTTCTGAGCGCGCTGGCCGCGTTGCGGAAAGGCGATTTCTGAATGCCAGGCGAGACCATCATGGTACGCCGAATGGCTGCCGTTAAAACAGACTGGTCGACAGAATCCCCGATGCTATGATCGATCCATGTCGACATTGACGCGCCCGCGAGTATCCACCATGCCAAGCCGCTTCTCGTGGCTGATGGGTTTGCATGGCGAGAACTATCTGCGCCTGGCGCGCTTGTTCGCGCCGCAACGACTTATCGTTGGCAGCTACCGCTCGTCGGTGGACGATCATCTGGATGTCCTGCTGGAAGTGGTCGAGCATCACCCCTACACGATTGATCTGGTTCTTACCTATGCTTTGCACGATGCAGACACCGGTGGCTTGGTGCCATCGGCAAATATCCGCATGTATCGCGATGCACGCATGGCCGAGGTGTTGCACTATCACGCTGACCGGCGCCTCGAAAATGCAATTGGTCCATTGCCGCCGGCGCATACGATACTCGAGCGACGCGTACGCAAGAGCACATTTCTGAACCGTTGGCTCGAATATCTGGCCGAGCAAGGTCATTCCATTGGAACCCTGGAGCCCGTCGTATCGCCGGGCACTGAGTCGCAAGAGGCTTTTGCCTGATCGATTGTTCGTGGCCGCGAAATTCGCCCACAAAAAAACCCGCATTTGCGGGTTCTTCTGCGAAAAGTGGCGGAGCGGACGGGACTCGAACCCGCGACCTCCGGCGTGACAGGCCAGCATTCTAACCAGCTGAACTACCGCTCCACATTTTTCAGCGCGTCCTGCGCAATCCGCTATTCTCACCGATCCGACCCGATTTCGCGAGCCTTATCGTTAATGGCGTCCCCAAGGGGATTCGAACCCCTGTTACTGCCGTGAAAGGGCGGTGTCCTGGGCCTCTAGACGATGGGGACGCATAGAGAAACCTTGGAAAACCTGATCAAAATAACTGGTGGAGCCAGGCGGGATCGAACCGCCGACCTCTACAATGCCATTGTAGCGCTCTCCCAGCTGAGCTATGGCCCCGGGAGGCGCGAGAGAATAAGGAGTGTGGACTGAATCGTCAACACCTAATTGTTCGAACTGAAAGAAAATCGTTACTCAACCTGTCCTTGATCCAGGCTCGGTAGCTTCATTTCGGTGCGGCATTATACCGTTCCGCCAATACAACAACCGATTCTTGAGCAGGTCGGCGCTAAGATGGCGGCGAACTGCGTAATCAATGGAGAAATCTGATGCGTCACCTGAAACTGATACTTTCTGCCGTCGTAATTGCGGGTCTGGGTCTGTCGATGCTTCCTTTGGCCGCCGATGAAGGCAAGACAGCCAGCTTGCCACGCACCGCAGCACCGTCCGGTGTCGAGCTGTATTTCATTTCGCCGAAAGACGGTGAAACGGTTGGTCAGGAGCTCACCGTGCGATTCGGTTTGCGTGGCATGGGCGTTTCGCCGGCTGGCACGATGATCAAGGGAACCGGACATCATCATCTGTTGATTGATGTCGATTCGCTGCCAGCGCTCGATCAGCCGATTCCGGCGGATGATCATCACGTCCATTTCGGCGGTGGTCAGACCGAAACAACGATCAAGCTCGCACCCGGCAAGCACACCTTGCAACTGGATCTCGGCGATGCGCTGCATATGCAGTTCGATCCGCCGATCGTCTCGGAGAAGATCACGGTGACGGTGAAGTAAGGTTCAAGTCGGGCTTCAACAGCCGGCGAGGCCGCGTCGCTGATTCAAGCGATCAGTGTCGCTTGATTCCGAATACAGCAAGCAGACCGGCCAGCAACAGGCTCGACCAGGTTCCGAGGCCGGGTAGTGGAATCGTCTCGGTGCTGGCCTGGACCTCATAGGCACCGATATCGGCACGACCATGGGCTTCGCGCAGAAACCCGTTTCCGCGTTGGTCGGTTGGAAAATTGTCCGGGTTGCTGCCGTGATCGATGGCCGGGCTGTCTTTGGCAAGTGCATGGGTGCGTGTAGGCCCGCCATTGTCAGCAAGCTTGCCCAGATGGGGATCGCTGGCGATCGTGTCGGCGGGCAGTTTCAGAGCGTTGTTGCTGGCGACGATGAGGTTGGAAGATCCCGAAATCGTCAACGGCATCGTGCTATTGGCGTCCGCGCCGCCAAGGTTTGAGCTGTTGCCGGCGACCAGGGTGCTGATCATGATCGAGGGCAGGGCATTGTCGATAAACGAGATGCCACCGCCGTGGGATCCGGCATGGTTGTTGGTGATGGTCGAGTTTTCGATCGCCACCGAGGTGACCTGACGCACGCGCAGGCCGCCGCCGTCATCCTGTTCGGTACGATTGCCGGAAATCGTCGAATTGGACAGTTCAAGGTAGCCTTCCTGGGTCAGGCCGCCGGCAAAACGAATCGCGAAGTTGTCGCTTATCGTGCTGCGCTCGATGCGCCCGCCGTTGCGCGCGACGAACAGGCCGCCGCCGATTTCCCAGTGCGATAGCGGAGCATTGTCGGTGCCGATTGCCGAATTGCCTGAAATCGTGCTGTCGAAAATCGCCACGCCGTAGGAAAACGCGCCACCCCCGTAGGCGGCGGTACCGTTGGTCGGATGGTCACCGAATGCGGTGCTGTCGGAGATTGTGCTGTTTTGCATGGTCAGGAGACCTGACAACACGGCACCGCCATAGGAGCCGACACCGACCGCGAGACAATCACGAATCACGGAATTGCGAAGCACGAGCGCCGCACCTGTCGCCACGCAGCCGCCGAAACCGATATCGTTGTCGACTGCATCGAAACGACCGTGGGCGATGGTCAAACCCTGCAAGGTCAACGTACCCGAACCCGGATGCAGGATGATTCGGTCGCGATTTTCGGCGTCCAGAGTCAGCTGGTCAGCGCCGGGGCCAATCAGGCTGAGGTCGTCGAGTGCGATTTTCAGCGCACCCTGGCTCAAGCTGATCGTGCTGCAAGTCAACGTCGACAAATCGATGGTGTCGCCGCTGAGGGCCAGTTCGACCTGGTTACGCAGGCTGCCGGCTGAATCATCGTCGGCACAGTTGGTTACCTCGAGCACGCGCGGCTGGCTGCCACGAGGCGCCGGGCGCGATACGCGCATGGCGTCGAGGCGCGCGCGCAAGGCCGTGGTCTGCGCACTGCGTTCGTGAGCCAGTGGCCATTGCAGTGGAACGTCGGCGGGAAGCGCATTGGCCATTGCCACATCGGATAGCGCCGCGCACAGGCTCAACGCAAGCAGTTTGCGTCTGAGCATGCGCAGCGGATGGCTAGTCGATGAATGTCGTGGCATGCGTTGGGGAATCGTGGCGGATTATTGAGGAATTAGCGGCTGGCAGAGAGATCGATTGTATAGGTCGACATGCCATTTCCGTCGTTGCTGGTTTCGGAAACCCCCTTGATGCCGGAACGCCGTGCCAGATCGAGCTTGCCGCTGGCCGTATGAAACACGACGGGGCCGGCGGTTTGCAGAGAAATGAAATGCCACGGTTGATCCGAACCATTGCTGGCAAAGGTCAATCGTCGCTGTTGCCGAATCCAATCGATCAGCACACTGCGATTCATGTCCGGCGCATTGATCAGCACATGTCCTTCCCCTGTGCCGGGGAAATCGCCGCCGCCACTGGCACGGTAGTTGTTGGTGGCGAGGATAAAGGTCTGAGCCGGATCAACGGGCTTGCCATTGAAGCGCAGGTCGACGATGCGCTGGCCATACGGCTTGCTGATGTCGATCGCGTAGTGAATATCCCCCTGGATCACGTCGAAGTTGTAGCTGGGTGTTTTTCCATTCACCAGTTCCTGTGGCGACGTCAGGGTCGGATCGATCCGGTTGAAATAGCCTGCGGATTTCTCCAGCCAGGCCTTGACCCCGGCACCAGTGATTTTCACTGCGGAAAGCGTGTTCGGATAGAGATAGAGATCGGCGGCATTGCGGATGGCGAGCGTACCGGCGGCGATATCGGTGAAATCGGTTGCGCCACCGAAGCCGGCCTTGAACGGCGCTGCAGCGGAAAGCACCGGGATACCTTTCAGTTCAGGCATGTTTTCCGAGAGGTAACGTTCGACGTAGGCACGCTGGGCGCTGTTGACCGGCTGCAGCGCGCTGACGTCGCCAACGGCGGTGAAGTAGGTGGTCATGGCGAAGTCGCTCTCGCCGATCGGCGCCGAGACATAGGCAACCGTCGCCTCATGTTCGGCACTGACGGCCGCGCCAATCGCAGGATCCGCTGCGACGCCGCCGCCATCCTTGCTGCGGATATTGCGCACCTCGGCATGGCTGATGGCCGGGTCGATCCGCCAATGTCCGTCGCGTTGAACCAGTTCAAGTTCGATCAGGCCAAGACTCTTGCCCCACATGTTGCCCATCACGGCCGGCTTTCCATGGATAAAGCCGCGCTCGTTGTCGACAGCGGGCAAGCCGTTGTAGCGCGAGCTCTCGTTGCCCGGATCGGGAAACACCTGATGTGAGTGGCCCATCAGCAGTACATCGATGTCCGGCACCTCAGCCAGGTACCAGCCGGCGTTCTCCATGTTCTCGGTGTAAGGCCGCGTGTCGATACCCCCATGCGAGATCGCGATGATGAGGTCGGCACCTTCGGCGCGAAGTTCGGGCGCATAGCGACGCGCGGCTTCAACCACGCCGATCGTGGTGACCTTGCCCTGCAGATTGTCGTGATCCCAGAGCATGATCGATGGTGGCGTGAAGCCGATGATGCCGATACGGATCGGCAACTCGATGGCGCGTCCGTTCTCGTCGATTGCCTTGATCGTCCGTTGCAGCAGCTTCGTTGGCGGGAACAAGGGTTGGCCATTGTGCGCATCGAACACGTTGGCCAGCACCAGCGGGAAGCCGGGGCCCTTGCACCGACGCTCGGTGACTCCTTCGACCGTCATTGGCTGATCCGTGACCTGGCTCAGGTAGGGCAGGCCGTAGTTGAACTCGTGGTTGCCGATCGTGCCGCCGTCATAGCCGAGCACGTCCATGGCCTTGTACATGGCCAGTTTCTGGTCGCAGGCCAGCGGACTGCCTCGCGCCTGCCAGTCAGCCAGGGCGGTGCCCTGGATCGTATCGCCGGCATCGAACAACAAGGTGTTCGGGTACTCCTCACGCGCTTCGCGGATCAAGGTCGCCACGCGTTCGAAACCCAGCGAGTCATCTTCGGCAAGTTTGTAATAGTCGTAGCTGAGAATATTCGAATGAATGTCGGTGGTTTCGAGAATCGCCAGCGTGGCATGTGCACTATCGCCAACCGGCGCGGGTTGTGTTGGCGCTGTCGAGCAGCCCAGCGCGAGGAGCAGCGAAATCGCGACAATCGTCGCGATCGGGTAGCGAAAATTCATGGCAACTCCAGGGTTGAGGCAGCGCTGATCAAGTGGCGCAATCGTCATGGCATTCAGAAGGTTCGTCGAATGTGCAGCCGAACATCCGGGGGCGTCGGTCAGCGTGAGGCCTGATCGTGTCCGCATTCTGGTCTCGCTGACAAGTATTGCCGCGATTGCATTGCAAATCGAGGCTTGGCTTGACGCCGGAATCAGGCGGGATGAGCTGAAACGCCGCTTTCCTGCGCATCAGTTGTTGCGAGGATCGAATGGTCGAGTTGCTGCAACTGCAATCGCGTCTGCACGGCATCAAGACCTGATCGTTTCATGCCCGGCTTTACAAACCGCCACTTGATGAGGACAAGCCTATGTCTTTCGAAATTGGAACATTGAACGGGAGGTTCGCACGACACCGGTCGCATTGGCGGATCTTCATTGCATTGCTGATCGCAATCGCACCGGCTTCCGTCGCCCTGGCCGATCAAGCCTCAAGCGCGCAAAGTGAACCTGCCAGTCAGCCGACTCAGGCGCCTGCGATCGATCCGGTCACGGGTCTTGTCTACACCGGGCAAGCCACGCTCAGCGGTGTCGCCGTGGCGGTCGATGCCGATGGTCACCCCCGTGCGCTTTGCACTGATCCCACTGATTCGCTGGCACCGTTGCAAATGCGCGATGCCATCGATCCCGCCAGCAGCAGGCTTCGCTATGAATAGGCGGCCGACAATGAATTGCCAACCTTCGCACGGATTCCGGCCTGCCATTGCTGCCGTGTTGATCTCGGTGGTCATGGCTGCCACGCAGGCTTTTGCGGCGAACGTGGTCATCGTCAATCTCGATCAGGCGGGTGTGGGTCTCAATGACAACACGCCAGCGACCCCGGTCGGAGGCAACAACGGTACGACGCTCGGCCAGCAACGCATGAACCTGGTCCAGCGTGCCGCCAGCATCTGGGGATCACGTCTGGTCAGCAGCGTGCCGATCCGGGTCGGTGTGCAATTCGCCGGCGCATTTGCATGTGCGCAAAATCCCGGCGACTTCGTCTACCTGGCCTTTGCCGGACCAAGCGCGTACTACACGACCAACCCACCGCCGGATCCTCCACATCCGATTGTTTATCCGACAGCATTGCGCAATGCCATCCTCGGCACGGTGGCTGATCCAAGCACACCTGAAATCTCCATGCGCATCAACCCGTTGATGGACAGTCAACCTGGTTGCATCAGCGGAACCACCGGCTTCTGGTACGGCATCAGCCCGGACATCGCGCCGCCCGGCAATGCCACCAGGTATCCATTGCTGCCCCTGGTCCTGCACGAAATGGCCCATGGTCTCGGCTTTGTGCAGAATCATAATCTGCAGAATGGTTCCGGTTTTCCGCCGTACTACTACACCTTTGATACCCGGGTTTTCGACAACACTCTTGGCCTGTTCTGGACCCAGATGAGCGACAACCAGGTGCTGTTCTCGGCGGCCAACGATCCGAACGTGATCTGGAAGGGTCCGAACGTTGATGCGGTGAAATCGACGTATCTGCGCAAACCGCTGCGTCTGCGCATCGACGCGACGGCCCAGCCGGGTGAGGTTGCACAGGCGTTCTACGGGCCCTTGTTGCCGGCAACGGGATTGGCAGGCATGGCCGCGCTGGTCAATGATGGCTCGGCCAATCCCGGTGAAGGTTGCGGAACCGTGCTCAATGCGACGCAAGTGCAGGGGCGCATTGCGGTCGTCAAGCGTGGTACCTGCGGCTTCGAGCAAAAGACACGCAATGCGGCACAAGCGGGCGCAGTTGCAGTCTTGATCCTGAACAATCGCGCCGAGACTCCGGGTGACCCGTTGCCGGTTGCTGGCGGATTCGATTACACCCTGCACATACCCACGGCAACGGTTGCATATCAAACCGGGCTCACGTTGCTCTCCCAGCTCAGCGCGACGCCGAATGCGGTGGTGACCGTCGAACCGATACCCGGCAGCAGTCTGCTCGGTATCCAGACCGGCTTCATGCGCCTGCACGCACCCGCGCAGATTTCCCAGGGTTCCTCGATCAGTCATTTCACCTCCGATACCGGAGGCCCGTTGCTGATGCAGGCGGAAGTCTCGCCGACCCTGTTTGACCGGCTCGACATGACCCCGGAGTCGCTGCGCGATATCGGCTGGACGATCCTGCCGGATGATCGGATCTTCAGGAACGGATTCGAAAACTGAGTGGATCGATAGGCTGATTCGACCGCTCGCCTGCATTCGCCGCCCCTGCCCAGGCAGGGGCGGCGAAGCGTTCCGCAAGTTGATGTGAATCAGCGCTTGCGGACGCCGCTTAGGCGTCCAGTCGAGTGCGCGCCATTGGATTGCGACCTGACGTGGGCGTCAGCTTGAGGAACTGGCCGCGATCTTGCATGCTGTATTGCTTGCAGGCTATGGGTTGGCGGATTTCCGACCCGGTGCCGCGACAAGGCCGATGCGCAAAGCAGGCTGTTGAAGCTCTACTCAGTCGGCACGATCCTGCAGCAAAACGGACCTCAAAATGCTCATTTACCGTATGTAAACTGCGCTTTTTCGGCCCGTTTCGCTTTGATTCGCACTCGCCTGAGCGAATTTCAACAGCCTGATAGGGGAGCATGCAGTCTTCATGTCATACGCGTCACGTTTCATGGTCGCGATTCTGATTGTCTGCGGACTTGGCATTGGCCAATCGGGTCTGGCACAGCAACCCCTGTTTACCCGATTCGTTCCGAACCTGACCGTTTACCCCCAGTATTTCTCGGTCGCCCAGGCGGCTGATGGCATGGTGTACGTCGGCTATGACGGAGGCGTATTGCGCTATGACGGAATTCGCTGGATTGCCATCAAGGCGCCCAAGGCTGGCGCAGTACGGACTCTGCTGGTCGATCGACACGGTCGCATCTGGGTAGGTGGAAGCAACTGGTTCGGTTATGTCGAGCGCCAGTCGGACGGTAGCGATCGTCTGATCGATCTTGCACCCGGGTTCTCCGCACAACTGGGCGACGAGCATTTCGCTGATGTCTGGAGGATGCTCGAGCGCGACGAGGGGATTTACTTCGCTGCCTTGCAGCATTTGTTTCTGGTCGATACGCAAGGGAAAGCGTTGAAAATGTGGCGGCACGAAGGCCGCTTTGGTGCCATCGCCGATGTTGCTGGCAAGCTCTGGGTGCAGTGGCGCGGCCAGGGCTTGAAACAGCAGGTCGGTGACCGCTTCGAGATGGTCCCGGGTGGAGAGAGGTTTGCCGACAAGCTCATCTACAACCTGTTGCCGATGGCCAATGACCGCGTGCTGGTACGTTCACTCGATCCGTATTTCACCGTTTGGGAAAACGGAAGGTTTGTCGATCGAAAGGCGCTCAATGAAAACCCTGAAACCAGTCATTTCGGTGCGGCCATCGTGCTGGATCCGCATCGTGTCGCCTTTGCCGGTGACTCGGGCGTCGTCAGCATCGTTGATGTCGATACGCAAGAGATTTCCCGGGTCAGAATCGGCAAGGGCTACATCAGCAAGATAAGCCATGGCCGCGATGGTGCGCTGCTGATTGTCAGCAACGAGGGCTTGACCCGGATGAACTGGCCAGAACGCTGGACATCCTACGATGAGCGCAATGGCCTGCATGGTGAGGTTCACGCGATCAAGCTCATCGATGATGAACTCTATTTGCTCTCGGGTGCTGGCGTTTTCACCAGTCGTCTGATCGACGGCGAGCCGAGCCTTCCGTTCAAGCGTCATTTCTGGACCGGCAGCGAGGCATGGGCGCTGTCGAGAATCGGCGACGAGATACTTTTGGCGGATAGCCGGACATTGCTGAGTATCAAGGGCGACGAGGCCAGCGAAATCGTCGGCAATGATCTGTATCCACGATCCTTGCTCGCCTCCGCGGATCAGCCTGGCTTGCTGTGGGTCGGAACCGAACTGGGCGTTGCCGTGGTTCAACGCGAAGGCGAGGACTGGCGGATCCTGGATCGAGCGGGTGATCTCGGCTTGCTTGTTCCGAACCTTGCACGACGTGATGCGCATTCAGTCTGGGCGGGCAGCGACAGTGGAGGCTTGATGGTCGCAACCTGGCACCCGTCTGAGTCGCCAGTGCTGACCTTGCAGCCAGCCCGTTTCGATTCAGGCCCGGATACGACGACGCAAGGCAATACCGCGGTCAGCGCCATCGGAGATTATGTGCTGGTCAGCAATGACAAGGGCTTGTTCCGGATCGACGGCGGGCAGATTCGCGCAACCTCGCTGGATGGACTGGCTTCATTGAAATCCGCCGATGAAACACTGGTTTTCAAGGAGGGCCGCGATGGCGATCTCTGGGCTTCAAGCTACCGGGCGTTGTATCGGCGTCATCAAGGTGTCTGGACCGTCGCCAACATCAGTGGACTGGGAATGGGCGTTTTCGAGCCGCTGGCCGTGATGCCCGATGGTGGTGTGCTGATTGGTGGCACCGGAACCATGCTGCGAAGCAGTCGATCATGGGCTGCAAGCGCGGGGAGTGAAGGCCGCGTACAGGTGATTCGCATGCAACTGGGAGCCGGAAGTGACGAGCATCCTGCGCGCAACCTGCCGATTCAGCCTGGCAATCGAATCGAGTCGGGAAGTGGCGCAATCAGCATCGAGCTGGCCTTGCCCGAAGTGTCGTCGAGCATCATGCCCACATTCCGTTACCGACTGAAGGGGTTTGACCAGGGTTGGTCGGATTGGGCTGAGCGTGCGCTGGTCAGCTACTCCGCCTTGCGTCCGGGTAACTATGTGTTCGAGTACGAGGCACGCCGGGCCAATGGCACCGTTTCGGCCGGGGAACCCTTGCCATTCAGCATCAGCCCAAGATGGTTCGAGCGTACCGATTTGCGTATTTTTGGCTTTGTATTACTGGTCGTAGTGCTGGGCTTCCTGCTACAGCAGCGCCAGCGGCTACGCTTGAAGCGATTGTCCACGCTCAATCGGGAACTCGATTCATTGGTCCAGGCGCGCACTACCGAGTTGCAGGCCGCCAATTTGAAATTGCGTTCGATGGCCGAGCGCGACGGCTTGACCGGGCTCAGCAATCGACAGCATTTCGACAACTGTCTGGCCGATGCGTTTGCAGCCACAGTTGAGACCGCTCAACCGTTGTCGCTGATGATGATCGATGTCGACAACTTCAAGCAGTACAACGACTCGAACGGGCACCAGGCGGGTGATGATGCGCTGCGAACGATCGCCACGGTCATTGCCGATTGTCTGCGCGAGGAAGATGCGAGTCCGGCGCGCTACGGCGGTGAGGAGTTCGTTGTCATCGCAAGGGGCTGCGATTCACCGGCGGCCGAAAGAGTCGCCGAACGCGTACTTCAAAAAGTCCGCCAAGATCCTCTGGGTTTGACGATCAGCATTGGTGTTGCAACCTACCAATCGGATCGCGACCTGACACCGGGCCATTTGATCAAACGCGCCGATGCGGCTCTCTACCAGGCCAAGCGCCGTGGTCGGGATCGCATTGTCCTCGCAACCTGATTTGGCTGGATGCACGAGCTTCGGATGTTGCGTCTTGAGGGCAGGGCGGGCGCAATCTGCTACGCTTTTGGGTCCCCATTTCGCCAGTTTCTCCGTCAATGACCGTTAGAACCCGTTTTGCTCCCAGTCCGACCGGCTTCCTGCATATTGGTGGCGCGCGTACCGCGTTGTTCTGCTGGCTGGAATCACGCCATCGTGGTGGTGAATTCATTCTGCGCATCGAGGATACCGATCGCGAGCGTTCAACCCAGGAGGCCGTGCAAGCCATTCTCGATGGCATGAGCTGGCTTGGCCTTGATCACGACGAGGGCCCGTTCTACCAGACCCTGCGCATGGATCGTTACAAGCAGGTCGTCGAGGATTTGCTCAAGGCCGGCAAGGCCTACTACGCCTACGAGTCCAAGGAAGAGATCGATGCAATGCGTGCCGAAGCCATGGAAAAGGGCCTCAAGCCGCGCTACAACGGCTACTACCGTGATCGCAACGAAGCCTTTCGCGAGGACCCGAACCGGGTCATTCGCTTCAAGAATCCGGCTTCCGGCAGCGTCGTTTTCGATGACAAGGTCAAGGGCCGCATCGAGTGGAGCAATGACGAGCTCGACGATCTCGTGCTGTTTCGCTCGGATGGTTTCCCCACCTACAATTTCGCCGTTGTCGTCGATGACATTGACATGCGTATCAGCGAAGTCATCCGAGGCGATGATCACGTCAACAACACGCCGCGCCAGATCAACCTCTACAACGCACTAGGCGCGTCGGTTCCCACTTTTGCGCATCTGCCGATGATTCTCGGCCCGGACGGGCAGAAACTGAGCAAGCGGCATGGCGCGGTCAGCGTCATGCAATACCGCGACGACGGCTTTCTGCCGCACGCCGTGCTCAACTATCTGGTCCGCCTCGGTTGGTCGCATGGCGACCAGGAGTTGTTCACGCGTGAGCAGATGATCGAGTTGTTCGATATCGGCGATGCCAATCGGGCACCGTCACGCTTCGATCTGGAAAAGCTCTCGTGGATCAACCAGCAGTACATCAAGAGTGACGATCCGCTCGAATTGGTGCCGCATTTCCTCTGGCATTTGCGCGCGGCAGGTGTCGATGTGGAACGGGGGCCTGATCCGGTGGATGTCATCGTCGCCTTGCGCGAGCGTGCGCAGACGCTGAAGGAAATGGCCGAGAAAGCGAAGGTCTGGTACGAGCCGCTGGAAGATTACGATGCCGCCGCTGTGAGCAAGCACCTGAAATCGGCAACGGCATTGTCAGCCCTGCAGGCGGTGCATGAGCAACTTGGAGCAATCACGGACTGGACTGTCGAGGATATCCACGCGGCAATCAGTGCGGCGGCGGCGGCGATCGAGCAGGGCATGGGCAAGGTTGCGCAGCCGTTGCGCGTGGCCATTACCGGTACCCAGGTTTCGCCATCCATCGACCACACGGTCTTCCTCGCGGGTCGTGAAGAGGCATTACGTCGGGTGGAATCAGCGATCAGACTCGCTGGCGGCTGATTCGATGGCCGCGCTGGAATGCAGCATTGCCGGGCTGTCCGCTCTGGACACTGCGGATCTGGAATCCGTAATGCGCATGAATGAAGCCTGCCTCAAGATGCTGCTCGATCCCACTTTGTGGTTGTGGGCAACCGCATTCACCGTGGTCAGTATTGGCGGCGGTGCGCTGATCGGCTGGTACAAGGGGCGGATGACTGTCGGCATCATCTGGGCCGCCGTGCTTGGACCCTTGGGCTGGATCATCGTTGCATTTTTTAAGTCCAACCTCGCCGCTTGTCCCGAGTGCAGCAAGGGCAACCGACCAGGAGCCAGGACCTGCCGACATTGTGCCGTTGATCTGGAACAGGCGACGGCGCGCAGCGCACGTTCCCGGCTGCGCGGTGCGAAGAACGATTCGCGCTGAGATCGATGGTGCGCCTGGGTTACCATGAAGCGTTCATCCTGACGTGTCGCAATACCGAATATGCCTGCTTCTGCCCGCCAAGATCGCGCTGACCATTCCCATCACCATGATGCCGATGGATTCATTCGTGATGTGACAAAAGCCTGCAGTGAGCGCGGCTTGAGGCTTACCGCAATTCGCCTGCGCGTGCTTGAACTCGTCGCCGAATCAACGATTCCGGTCAAGGCCTATGACCTGCTTGAGCACCTCAAGGATGGACCTGGCGTGGCGGCGCCACCGACGGTTTACCGTGCTCTGGACTTTCTTCTTGAGCATGGTTTCATCCACAAGCTTGAGTCGATCAATTCGTTTGTTGGATGTCACCATCCCGGCGAATCGCATCAGGTGCCGTTTCTGATCTGTGATCGTTGTTCCAGCGCGATCGAGATTTGTGACCAGGAGGTCGCGCGCTTGTTGACCACCCAGGCTCGTGACCGCGGCTTTACGCCAGCCAGTCAGACCCTGGAAGTTCATGGCGTCTGTGCCGAGTGCTCGAACAAATAGCGGTTTTGTCCTGAGTCAGCACGGGCGGGATGACTCCCGCGCTGGAATCACAGGATGATTGTTTACGCGGCTGAAACGTTATACAGTAACAATTCATCCTCAGGCCGCCACAATGCCTGATCTTTCCTGTCTGGATAGCCTGTGATAACCACGCAACGGATCGCCATGGACGAGCGAATTTCCCAACCTCGTTCACACCACGGCCTGGAAAGCCGAATCGACCGCTTCGGTGCGCTTGCATCGATGCTTTGCGCGGTGCATTGCGCGCTGTTGCCGCTGCTGTTCGGAATTTTGCCGGCACTGGGCCTGGCATTTCTTGCTGATCATGCGTACGAGCAGATCTTTGTCAGTTTTGCCATCGTCCTCGCGTCAATCAGCCTGCTCCATGGGCTGCGCAAACATGGCAGTTACCGCGCATTGCTGATCCTTGTTCCGGGAATCCTCCTGCTCGTTGTTGGCATGCTGATCGGCGCGGATCATTCCAACCCCTGGCATGCGACCGTGGTCAGCATCGGCGGCACGCTTGTTGCGCTGTCCCATGTGATCAACATGCGCTTGACCCATGTGCATGGCCCTTCCTGTCGGCACTGATGGTGTAGGGCAACGCTGATCAAATGGCGCAATCGTCACGACATCTGTCTGCGTGAAGATCGCGGCGCGCGGGCGCAGGTGGACTGGCCGTCTCGATCGCTGTTCCCGACCCGGTTCGACATCCTGCATCGATGTAGTCGCTTCATGCCGGCGCAACAATGAGATGCGCGCAGACAGATGTCGCCTAGCCGATTGTTCTTGTTGATGCTGGTGGCTTCTGAAGGCCATGACGGCTGTGCCATTTGATCAGCGTTCCCTAGCGTGATTGTGTAACCGCGGCGAGCGTCTTTAGCATGGCTTCAACCCCACCGCACTTCTCCGGCCATGCACTCACACAACCACTCCCACGGCCCCGGCGATTCCTCGCATGATCACGCTGGGCTGAGTTCGGACGGCCGTCCCGGCAATGAGCGGCGATTGCTGTACGCGTTTGCGCTGACCACGATCACGATGGTCGTCGAGGCTTTTGGTGGCTGGATTTCCGGGTCGCTGGCCTTGCTCGCCGATGCCGGACACATGCTCGTCGATGCAGCGGCTCTGCTGTTCGCCTGGCTCGGTGCGTGGTTCGCGCGTCGACCGGCCGATTCACTACGCAGTTTCGGCTACGCCCGCCTCGAAGTACTGGTCGGTTATACCAATTCATTGACCCAGATCCTGCTCGTTGCCTGGATCGTCTACGAGGCGCTGAGCCGGTTTTTGCAACCGGCTCCAATCCTGTCAGGGATGATGTTCATCGTCGCCGTGGCCGGTTTGCTGGTAAATCTGATCGTGTTGCGTGTACTCGGCGGCCATGAACACGACGATCTCAACACGGCGGCGGCAAGATTGCATGTCATCGGCGATTTGCTCGGCTCAGTGGGTGCGGTTGCTGCAGCTTTGGCCGTGCGTTATCTCGATTGGCTGTGGGCAGACCCGCTGATTTCAATCTTTGTTTCGCTGCTGATCCTCAACAGCGCGATCCGGCTGCTCCGGCGCAGTGCGCATATCCTTCTGGAGGGCGTTCCCGAAGGCTTGGATGTTGATCAGGTCAGGATAACAATTATTAGCAATATCAAAGGAATACGTGAAATACATCATGTGCATTTATGGCAACTGGGCGGCGGTCGACGCATGGCTACCCTGCATGCGCGTTTGCATGATGAAGTGCCTTCAGAGCAAGCCATCCGCGCCATCCAGGATCTTTTGAAGGAACGCTTTTCAGTCGCCCATGCGACCGTCCAGATTGATGCGGGTGACTGTGATCAGGACCGCTGCCGTGAGGACTGTCAGGTAAAAGATGTCTGATTCGACTTGCGCTTTGCTGCGGCACTGCTATCCTTTCCGCCCTTTGTTTGACCAATTGATCTAGAGGATTTCCGATGGGCCGTGGTGACCGCAAGACCCGCAAGGGCAAAATCGCTATTCGCAGCTATGGCAACGTGCGCCCGCACGCTGACGCCAATGCTGTAGCCGCCAAGCCGAAGGCAGGCTCCGCCGCGACCAAATCGCCAGCCAAGGCCGCTGCAAAGTCGGCCGCCAAGGCGCCCGCCAAGACCGCAGCCAAGAGCGCAGCGAAGAAGGCTCCAGCCAAGAAAGCGGCAGCCAAGAAAACCGCCTGAGCGCAATCGCTCGGGTAAGATCGTGCGATCAGCCCCCGTTTTTCGGGGGTTTGTCGTTTCCGGGTTTCGTCATGTGACCGGCGTCGCTCTGATGCGCCTGAAACAAGCCTGATTCGCGATCAATGACGTGGCGCTCGGGATGCTTTACCCATTGCTCTGCGCAATGGCGTCCGTGGTCGCGCAATGCGGATAGAAAACCGATGGGGCTGCTGAATACCTTCTTGTCATGGAAGTCATGCAAGGGCTCGCCCGGTTCGATCAGCTGGATCGTTTGCTGGCCGAGCATTCCGCCCATCACCAGCGAACGCAATTCACGCAGAAACGCGCTGCTTGAGCCGAACTCGCCGATGCGTGTGGCGATTTTTTCAGGCGTCATCGGAACGTCGTTGCGATTCAGGGGCTGCACGAGCACACCCAGCAGACGCGTGCTCCGTTCTGCCCCAATCAGCGGCTCCAGTGTCGGATTGCCGGCCCAGGCGCCGTCCCAGTAGGTCTCGCCATCAATCGTCACTGGCGCAAAGATCTGCGGCAGACAGGTTGAGGCGAGCAGCGCATCCACAGCCAGTTGCTCCGTTCCGAAGATAACC
>NZ_DASSYD010000007.1:0-10265 GCF_035703485.1 Dokdonella sp.
ATCCGCCCCGCGGGCGGATTTTCATTTCCGGTACGCAGAGTTGATTTCCTGCCACGACAACCTCGGGACCGACAATCGGGGCACTCACTCCACTGATGCCCGATCAAAGCAGGCTTTCGAAGTACACGCGGCTCGAACTCATCAATGCTGCCGCGCTTGTGAGGCCTCCTGATCCGGGCAGCCCAGTCGATGAGGTCGAGGTAGTCTTTGATGCTGATCGACAGCAAGTCCGTTGTCACCGCAAGATTGATTGACGACAGCGGCGCTTTGGCCAAGGCAAGAGTCGAGCGGCTTTTCGACGCGCTGAACAGCACTGGTGTGCGCCGACGATTCGAGATTCTCGGCAATGCCGGCTCGAATCGGATTGAGATCGACATGACTCATGCAGGTCTGCGCGTCGGTCTCACCCGGTCCGGGTCCGCCGGAAACAAGCGACCCCGGCGCGTCGCGACGACGTCGTCTGTCCAGATAGCGGCGCTGGTCAGATCGATCCGCAGCACGTCAAGCACGTGATTGCTCATCGCGACATTTACATATTCGCCCGCGGCAAGGATTTCGGTCAGTTCGGGCAAACGCTGAAACGAATCGCGCTGTCTGAAGAAGGCGCCCTTTCGTGACACAGGATCTTGTCGGAGACATGGATATCCTGATTTGTCCCAAAAGGTAGACAGAAGGCGTGGGAACGCGTTAAGAAGACCCGTTCCTCAAGGTTGATACATGCTGAGTGAGATGAGCAAGCTGTCCGAACAAGAAGGAGAGCCCCGAGAACAACAAGCACCAGACGTGGCGTCTGCATCAGATCGCTTTAGCACTGAGCGGGCGTTCTTGCGCTTATCGTTCTGGCAAACAGTCTTGTCTGTGGTGGGCGTATTCATTGCATTGGTCGCACTCTATGCAGCGTTGGCGGAGTCCAACGCGGTGCGTCAGCAAACGTCTGCGGCTGTTTGGCCGTTCGTTCAAGTTTCGACTGCAGATTTTGATTCGGGCGACACGGCTGGCTTTACTCTCTCGCTCACAAATGTCGGAGTCGGGCCGGCGCTCGTACGATCGGTACGCGTCGTTATCAACGGTGAGCCGGTGTCTGACTGGGATGACGCTGTCACGCGTCTTGGCGGGACTCTCAGTGATCAAGTCGGACGCAATTCCATCAGCGACAGCGTGCTCCGGCCAGGGCAGAAGATTGACTTGATCCATGTCGGTAGCCCCGCCCTCGCGCGGGCGTTTCAGGCCGCGATTCGCAACCCGGGAACATCCATCTCTTATTGCTACTGTTCGATCTTTTCTGACTGCTGGCTGGCAGATAGCCGGCACCGAGCGCTGAATCCAGAGTCAGTGGAAGTATGCCCGGACTTCGGTGACGCAAAGTTCCGGAATTAGGGCAGCAAGAACGCGGCACATGAATGCATTTCCCGGAACTCTGTCTGCGTCGGAAAAGTAGTGGCTGAGGTGCGGGCGCAATGCGGTCCAAGAACCGGAGCACCGGCAACGCTCGGCTGGTGATGACGCTACCCAATGATCCGTCATTCAACCATCGGAAATTACCCAATTGATCTGGATGGCCTCACTCAGGCACAAGGGATCGTGGTGCAGAACAAGCGACGTGGTTCGCTGCTTCAATCAGATTGTTCTTTCGCCGCATCAGCAATCACGTAAGGATGGATGTCCCGGTTCGACTCCTCGCCTCTTGTTCCGCTTTGGTGCGATTGTGACCAATGATAGGCTGGTAATGGCCTATCTACAGCCACGTTCGACCTGATTCGTACTCCGGATAATAGCAATGCGATCCAACTCACTTGTCGGCGCTTATATCCTAATTGGACTTGGAATATATTTTCTCTTGCAGAAGCAAGGCTGGCTTCCGAACCTCGGGCCGCTCTTGTCGGAGTGGTGGCCGCTCATTCTCATCATCATCGGTGTTGCAATGATCCTGCGCCGTCGCTCACGCGATTGACGCGGGCCGACATCGCGACTTCAGGTGGGCATTCGCCCTAGTAGTGCAATGTGCTTTGGCGCGGAGAAATCACGCGCGAGATGGCAGACTTCAAACCGTTCGTTTCTTCGAACGATTCCGAGATGTCGAAGGCTTTCACGAATGTATCGGACTCACCATCAATTGGGGCGGTGAAGGTATCTGTGAAGTTGACTCGAATTTCGACTATCGACTCCTTCTGCTGCCGAGGAATCACAACAACTACGCACACAGCCTGGTGCTCCATTTCATGATCAACTCTGCTCAGGAGTGATACGACTATTTCGACCGGATTGAACCGATGGAGAAATTCAAGGGCGCCAAGCTAGCGTCTCCCTACCTCAAGCCATGGGAATTGCTCATAACCCATGTTTGGGATCCAGAATGAGTTTCCGCAGCATTCTTGCCGCCGTCGCGATTTTCATTGTCATTGGATGTTGGCGGGGTTTTCTCGCGTACAGGTGACACCTTCGGGCGAAATCGCGCGCCCCGATTGTGGGAAGCAACCCAGTCAACGTCGTGATTCGTCGCGTGCAACTATCTCCGACTATCGCAGCTGTCGTGTTTCAAAGGGCAGGCGGCTCGTTTGGTTACTACCTCCTCGACAAGGTTACGGATAAGGATGGAGAACGGTGGGTCGGGGACGCCGAGAGCGGTCCCGGTTCTGCTTTTGATTCGGCCGATGTTGCCGAGAAATACGCTCGACAGGCCGCCAGACGCCCGGGTTGAATATGCGCTGTCGACGACGCTCCGGCTGGCCAGCCAAGCAAGCATGCCCCGCTTCGCCGGAAACGGGTCGTCAGTCTGACTACATCCAGAAATTCAATCCTGGCCCGCCTCATCGCGCGGTCGTCCGGGCATGCGGATTTCCATCTTGGCCTGGATATTTTCGGAGACGCGGCGGCGGAATTCCGGGTTGATCACGAGCGGTTGGGATTCGATCGCCGTGGCCGGTCCCTTGGCGCGCAGCTCGGAGGCCATGGTGGCGTAGCTGGTTGTGACCGAGACGGCGGGTGCGGCGAAGACGTCGGTTCGGTTGCCGTTGCCCTCGCCGGTTGTGCGTGCGTAGAACGGGATGAAGGTTGATCCACTGCTGCCGAGACCTTGATAGTCGCCGAGAAAATAGGCCAGGCCATTTCCCCAGGCTGCCTGTGGAGCCCTCGACAGATCAAACGGTCCGGAGACCTGGCTTTCCTGCCAGTTCACTGCATCAGTCGAGCGCGCCAGCCAGATGTCGGTGTACAGCGTATTGGCATCGCTGGTGTTGGAGCGCAGATCGAAATAGCTCAGCCCGATCATGCCATCGGCACGCACATTCAGGGCTGGCAGGAAGGCGGCGACGGTCGGATCGCCGTTGGCGCGAAGCGGGTCTGACCAGGTCAATCCGCCATCGCTGGAATGCGCAACGGCGATGCTGTCGTGATTGCCATTGCTGAAACGCGAATCCTGCCAGGCAGCGTAAAGTTTGCCATCCGCAGCCACCGCCACCGTCGGCACCAGGGTGCCGTCACGGACTCGCGCACCGGTTTCTGGATCAACCGTGCCGACGGTCAGTTCGCTGGCGATGCGGATCGGCGAGGACCAGCTCACGCCATTGTCCGTGGAACGAATCAAATCCAGCCAGGCCGAGGTAGCCCCATTCGCCGCAACGTCGATATGCGTGTAAAAATTGACCAGCGTTCCGTTTGGCAACACGACAATAATGTTGCCAATGGTTTGACTGTTGACTCCGGGATCGTAGATCGGTCGCGCAGGTTCCCAACTCTCGCCTCCATCAATACTGCGGGTAAACCAGGTGGGTCCGGTGTTGTCGATCGCGATGCGATCCCAGACCGCGTAGATGAAGCGCGAGTCGAGCGGATCGGCGGTAATGGTTTGCTTGTCGTGGAAGGCGACATCACCTTCAAGGACGAGCGTGGTCGGTGGCCCCCAGGTTTCGCCGCCATCGATTGATCGACTGACCAGCACGGAGGTATCCGATCCGGGCATCAGCGCGGCGCCATTGAACGAGATCGAAATTACATAGGCGGTTCCGTCCGGAGAGACGGCAACCCAGGGATCGCTGGTGCGTTCGTAGTCGCCGCCATTGTCGGCATCGCCACCTGCGCAACGCGAGAACGCCGGGAAGCTGCGGCTCCAGGTCTGTCCGCCATCGTTGGAGACTCCGACACCCAGTGCTCGAGCGCCACCACTGGTCCTTCGATCCTGTTGCCAGGCGCCGAAGTAGCGCTGCGGATTGCCCGGATCCAGCGCGAAATGGGGCTCGACTTCACTGTTGACCGCAACGGTTCCCGAGATCGCAACACCTTCGCAATTGCTTGCAAACGGAGAACTTGCCGTGACCCGATACTCGGGATCCAGAGTTGGTGTTGGCGGCGGCGGTGGAGGCGTTGGAGGCGGCGGCGTCGGGGCTGGGCTGCTCGAATTCGAGCTGCCGCCGCCGCAACCAGCCAGTGATAACAGCAGCACAACCAGTGCGCCTTGAATTCCCCTCCGGATGGACTTTGTCATTTCAACCTCCCCCGCTTGGCACGAGCCAATCTGACGTCGATCCCGGTGACTGTCAATACGAAACTCTCCGTAGATTGCTCCCTACCCTCGGGGCAGCGCAGGTACGAAAGCAAAAAACTGTTACATCACAGTAACTTAAGCTGTCAAATGGTACGGTTGTTGTCCATTGTCGTTTGGGATGTCTTTCCACATGCGGCGTCAATCACCGCTTGCGGCGGTGCTTCCTCCACTCCGGGAGAGTGCAATGAAAATTCGCAAAATGCTGATCGTGCCGGCCTCAATTGTTGCGTTCGGGTTTGCCATGCAGGTGTCGGTTGCTCAGGAATCCGAGGCGACATCCAAGGCGGTCGATGCCGCCACCGAGATGGCCAAGGACAAGGTCAAGGATGCGGCCATGGATAAAGCCGGCGACATGGTGGGCGTCGAGTCCGGTAGCGCGACCGCCGTCGAAGCTGCGGTTGGCGGCAAGTCAATGACCGAGTCCGCTACCGACATGGCAAAGGACAAGGCCAAGGATATGGCCATGGACAAGGCCGGTGACATGGTGGGCGACAAGGCCGGGAGTGCCGCCGCCGTCGGCGCGGCGGTTGGCGGCAAGTCAATGACCGAGTCTGCTACCGATATGGCAAAGGACAAGGCCAAGGATGCGGCCATGGACAAGGCCGGTGACATGGTGGGCGACAAGGCCGGGAGTGCCGCTGCCGTCGGTGCCGCCGTTGGTGGCAAGTCGATGACCGAGTCCGCCACCGATATGGCCAAGGACAAGGCCAAGGATGCGGCGATGGACAAGGCCAGCAAAACCCTGGAAGAAGCAACGGACGCGGATCACCAGGAGTGATCAAAGTCGACGGTCGATTTCGCCGGCGTCGACACTGATTCTGCGCTCACCCAGAGCGCAGAATCGAGTCCGGGGCGGGCCTCAAGCCCGCCTGCAACTCACGAATAGACAACCCTCTCGTGATTCAGGCGAACGGGCTGACCCCAATCCAGTGGACATGCGCCCACATCGCGAAGCCTGCCCACGCGGCGATGCCCACCACAAGAGTCACGATATCGCCGACCAGACCACCTTGTGGATAAGTGACGCCATCGCGGCGGTCGTGGCGTCTTGAAACGACGAATAGCACCACCGCCCAGATCAGAAACGCACCGAACAGAACCAGATCATGCAGGAAGCCGGTGGCGAGCAGATGTCCGAAAGCCCAGAGCTTGGTTCCGGCCAACATCGGGTGGCCGATCTTGGCCTTGAAATGGTTGCGCGGAATGTAGGCGGCGGCGACCAGGATAAAAGCGGCCAGGGTAAACAGGGAATTGGCGTGCCTTAGCGCGCGCATCGGAACGTAAAGAAGCACCGGTTGCTGGCGGGCCAGCGAAAAGCCCCAGATGATCAAGCCGAAGCCAACCAGTGAAACCAGCGCATAGATTGCCTTCCATGCGTTCGTTCCAATCCTGGCGCAGGTCCGGCGGCAGAATCCGTCGGCGAAAATTCGCAGCGAATGCACGCCAAGAAAGATCAACAAGCCAAGTATCAAAATCGTCATTGTGGTTTTCCAGGTGACTGAAGGAATCCTGCTTCAACTCCTGGGCGCGAGTTGATCCGGGATGCCCGAATCATGCCAGCAGTCCGGCTGACTTGCTTGCCAGCGCAGAAAACACTCGTCAGTTGCAACTCAACTGGCAGAGGCGCTATCAGTGGATGGGGAACTCTGATAGTCGCGCAAGTTGCAGGAACCGACTTCATCGAGGTGGCGGTCGATATTTTCTTCCAGCGCTCGGATCCGACTCGTCTCGATTCGGCCCAGGGTGGTTTCACCCGTGGATCGGGACAACTCCATCGCATGCTCGGCGCACGGCCAGTTGGCCAGCATCGCGTGCGCCTCGGCAAGTTGGAAATATGGCAAATAGTCCAGAAACCACATTCCATAGGTTCGCTTGCGTGCCTGCGGCTCCGGCCTGAGATCAATGGATTGATTCAGTTCAACGATGGCGCGGCTGGCATCTCCGGCCTCAAGCAAGGCCTGGCCATACTGGAAATGGAAATACCACGGCAGAAAATTCCTGTTGCCGGAACTATCCAGTCCGCATTGAACCAGCACTTTGCGACGCAATGCATCGACCGCTGCAGGTTGCAGGCTGGTTGACTGGTAGGTCGGTGTCTCGGTCGCGTGTCCGGCGATTGCTGTATCCGCCGTTGCAACAACCGGCAATGCCAGCGCAATAGCGATAAAAGTCACGAGCCGTGTTTTCAGATCAGGAATCATGGCGAATCTCCAATGCCTGGTTCGTTGAAATTGAATCTGCTCAAGTCACTCGGACTATACGCCTCCACTTGCGTCGGCATCTTGCAGTGGCGGGCCTAGGTCCAGGCCAGGTGGTTCTCACAGCAACTCATGCCGCGTCTCAAAAAATTTGCGGGATAGTGAACCGTCATGGCAGATCCTTCGACTCGGATTCGCCACCCAAGGCGATCTGGGCGGCGCTCGGCAGCGTGATTTCCGGCCTGTTTGCGGCCCGCAGTGCGGAATTCAGCGCTTCCAGTTTGCCGCCTTGCAGCTGCTTCCAGGCTTCCGTCGAGCGCGCAAGCTTGTTGCGATAGTCGACAAGCAGCCGCTCTTGCGGTGATGTCGGCAAGCGATCGGCACCCTCGACATCCGTGGCCAGCGATGACAAGACGTCACTGATTGTCGACAGCGAAGGTGCATCGTGCCCGTTGTCGTTGAGCAATGGTTTCAGCTTTGCGGAAAGATCGCTGGCCACTGCCTGCAGATTGCCGGACCACGGTATCGACGCGTCTTTCAGTCCCGAATTGATCTGCTCGCTCACCGCTTCAACCTCGCCATGTGCCTGCCAGGCACGCTCGATTTCCAGCTTGACGGCGTTCCAGAAAGCGAGTGACTTCTGCAGATCGGCAACCGTCGTCGCGACGCGTGGATCCGCGCGAACCGTCAGCGCTTGCGTCATCTCCTTGCCATCGACGTTGAGTGCTACCTCATAGGTACCGGGTACCACCAACGCGCCTTCCGGAACCAGCGGTGTCGATTGACCCAGCACCGCCCCGATTGAGTAGTCGTAGTTGACTGCTTTTGGCCGGGCAAGACGAAGATCCCAGACCAAGCGATGCGCACCACGGTCGATGCCGGGAACTGCGCGCGGTTGCAACCAGACACTTGAGAAATACGGCTTGGCGTTCGGCTCCGCAGTTGTGTCGTCGCTGGCAAAGTGGCGCAGGACGTCGCCGCTGGAATCGCGAATTTCAATGACAACCTTGTGCGCATTTTCCGCAAGCGAGTAGTCAATGATCGCGCCGCTCGGCGGATTGGTCCCTAGCGCGGTCTCCGCCGGCGGTGGCGTGTCCTTGTTCTGGTCACGACGCACGCGATACGCGGGTGATGGAGCAAACAACTGCGCGGACTGCATCGATTTGGCCGGATCCATCTGGCGAAGCGGCGCCAGATCATCGAGTACCCAGATCGCACGACCCTGAGTGGCTGCGATCAGATCGTTGCCATGCACGAGCAGGTCGCGCACCCAGGCCACCGGCAGGCCGTTCTGCAGCGATTGCCAGTTGTCGCCATCATCAAACGAGACAAACGCACCGTTGTCGGTCCCCGCATAAAGCAAACCGCGTTTGACCGGATCTGCACGGACCACGCTGACATAGCGACCTTGCGGAAGCCCCTTGTTGATTCGGGTCCAGTGCTTCCCATAATCATGCGTGCGCATCACCCACGGGCTGAAATCATCTTGCCGATGATTGTCGATCGCCGCGTATGCGGTGCCGGGATCGAGTGCGGACACATCGATCGAGCTGACCTTGGCCCAATCCGGCAATCCTTTGGGCGAAATCTCGCTCCAATGTTTACCGCCATTCCGGGTCAGTTGTACGCGACCATTGTCCGTACCGATCCAGATTTCGTTGTTGTCATGCGGCGAGGGACCAATGGCGTAGATGACGCCGTAGCCACACGCCGTAGCGTGCCTGATCGGCACATCGCCATCGCAGTGCTTTGGCGCTTTGGCGGCACCGGTCAGGTCCGGGCTGATTTCAGTCCAGCTCTGGCCGCGATCCATCGAGCGAAACAGCACCTGCGAGCCCGAATACAGCGCATACGGCGGTAGTGCCGAAAATGCGATAGGCGTGAACCAGGTGTAGCGATAGCGGACATCGCTACCGCGAGCGCCATAGCTTGACACCGGCCATGGAGAAACATTCTGAACTTCTCCGGTTGTTGCATTCCAGCGCGAAATGCGCCCGCCGAGACCCGAGCCGAATACGATGTTGGGGTCTTCCGGATCGGGGATATCAAAATCACGTTCGTCACCGCCAACCGGATGCCAATCACGGAAGCTGATTGCGCCGTAGTCGCTGCGACTGGCGATACGAACGGTTCCGGAATCCTGCTGTCCCGAGTAGATCCAGTAGGGAAAGCGGTTGTCGGCGGCAAGATGGTAGAACTGGCCAGTTGGCTGGTTGTACCAGTCACTCCAGCTGTTGCCTCCGTTGACGCTGACCACGGTTCCCTGGTCGGCAGCGGTGACCATGCGTTCGGGATATTTCGGATTGATCCAGAGGTGATGATAGTCGTCGCCACCCGGCGCGCCCTTGATGATCGTGAAGGTGAGCCCGGCATCGACGGACTTGTGTATCGATTGACCCATTGTGTACAGGGTGTCGGGGTCGTCCGGAGCGACCGTCATGCGGCTCTCGTACCAACTGGATACGGCGCTTGCGTCATTGGTGCGCTGCCAGTGCCCGCCACCGTCATCGGATCGGTACAAGCCGGAGTGCTTGGCCGAGTCGATCGAGGCGTAGATGCGTGTCGCGCCATTGGCAAGATGGGTGACGCCAAGTCCAATCCGGCCAAGCTTGCCAGTCGGCCAGCCCTCACCGGCGAGGCGTGTCCAGGTCTGTCCCGAGTCGGAGGAATGCCAGATCGCACTGCCCTCGCCTTCAATCGGCGTGAAGTAGCTCAACCAGGGCCAGTTGCGCGCCGTCCATGAAGCCGCGTAGACATTGTTCGGCTGCTCTGGATCGACCGCGAGATCAACCACACCGGTTTGCTCATCGACAAACAGTGTCTTCTTCCAGGATTTGCCGCCATCGGTGCTGCGGAACACGCCACGTTCGGGATTCGGGCCGAACCAGTGACCGAGCGCGCCGACCAGTACGATGTCGGGGTTTTCCTGATCCACGAGGATGGCGCCGATATAGCGTGTCTCGCGCAATCCGGCGTATTGCCAGTGCTCACCGCCATCGACGGATTTGTACATGCCGTTGCCGGACTGGATGTCGTAGCGCGGCTCGGGATATCCGCTGCCGACGTAGATGACCTCGGGATTGGAAGCGGAAATCGCGATTGCGCCAATGGCCGCATCCGCCAATCCGTTCGACTTCGACTGCCAGGTCGCGCCGGCGTCGCTGGTCTTCCAGACCCCACCACCGGCAGCGCCGAAATAGAAGGTGTCCGGTTGATCCGGAATGCCTGCGGCCATCGTCCCCCAGCCACCGCGAAACGGACCAACCAGTCGCCATTCAAGGCCACGCAGCTGAGCGGAATCAACCGGCTGTGCGTAAGTGAGCGGCGTGATCAGGACCGCCAGTAGTGCGCCGAGAAAGAAGCGAGCGAAATTGCGAAGCATCGACATGGCCAAAATTCCCGAAAAGACTTCCAAGAACGCTGACCATACTCCCAGCCACGTCAAATCTGTATGTGAAGAAGGCCACCCCAACAGGCTGGTATGAATCAGCATGTGCCCGATGCCGGCGCTGTTTCAAACGATGATC
>NZ_DASSYD010000011.1:0-20624 GCF_035703485.1 Dokdonella sp.
AAACCGCTTCGCTGCCAGGCCTCAATCCGTTCCGCCCACATTACGCGCTTGCTCGACATTGCCACTCTCCATTCATTCACAGGAGTGCGGATCGCAGCAGCTATCGGTTCAGGTGAGTAGGTGAGGTGGGCGGACGCTTACAATCGAACGATCTTGATGATGGGACTTACGATTTCCAGCCGCCGTCCACGCCCCATCCTCGGCGAACCCGATTCATCGTGATGTGCTGATGCGTTGAGTCAGACCGGTTGAGGTCGTAGTAGCCGCTGAGCGCTTCCGATGCCCTTGAGCCATCCCTGCCCCATGGCCGCCGCCTTCTCGATCAAGGCCTGGGCGGAGCCGATCGCTCGCCAGTAGTTCGTTTCGGTGCCCAGCATCTGTTGATGCCATTGGCGTTCGCTCAGCCCGAGCTTGCGCAATACGGGCGGTTCTGCCGCATCGACGCTGCCGCGTTTGTCGGGTCGGGTCAGACGGGCGGTCCAGTCGATGAGGTCGAGATAGTCTTCAGTGGTAATCGGCAAGTAGGCTGACGTCATCGCCGCGTTGAGTGACGCCAGTGATGCCTTCGCCGAGCCGGAGTTCGATCGGATTCGTTCTATGCGCTGAGCGGCGCTGGTGTGGGAGGAGGATTCGAGGTTCTCTGCAATGCCTGCCCGAATCGGATTCAGATCGACATAGCTCATGCAGGTGAGAACAGCGGCCTCATCGAGCAGCACCTGACACTTGTACCGGCCCTCCCAGAATCTTCCCTTGCAGGCGTCCTCGCGGTTCGCCCGCCGTGCGATCGGTTCATTGAGCGCCTTCATGAACCAGGCGAGGCTGCCGAGCCGCTGCCGGCAATCGACGAGTCGGTCGGCGTTGCCGAGCAGGTTCTGTTCCTTCAGGCGGCAGCCCGCGTCATCAACGTCTCCGTCCACGGTTGCCGGAAACAGGCGAACCCAGCGTGTCGCCGTTTCTTCATCCGTCCATGTGGCGGCAGCGGTCGGGTCGATCCGCAAAACCACATGCACATGGTTGCTCATCACCGCATAGGCATACACGCCGACGGCAAAGATCTCGGCCAGTTCCAGCAAGCGCTGCTCGACCCATCCTCGCCGATGCTCGTAGGACGTTCCATTGTAAGGATCGACACCACACAGCCAGGCCCGGCGCACGCACCGCGAGATGCAGTGGTAGAAACCGGGTGCGTCGGGATCGACAAGGAGGCTGCGAGCAGAAGTCATGCCCCGAGCGTGACGTGATCAAGTCAGGTTGTCTGTAGGAAATCGTCTATTCGCGACGTAGGGAATTGCTAGAATCCTGGATGTCCCGGTTCTTCGCCCTCCGATGTCCCGGTTCTTCGCCCTCCCGGTTCTTCGCCCTGTGCGGCGGAAACAGCGGGATTGAATCGACATGACACGCCCTGCCGCCTTTGCCGGATTCGCTGCTGACCTGACCGTCGCAAGTACTTCGATTCGCGTTCGATTCGAACCCTTGGACAGCATCGGCCCGATATCAAGAACCATCATCGCACGACAGTTCGACCCAACAGGTTGAATTCTGCGAACGCAAAGCCAAGGAGCCTGCGCGGCAGAAACCATCGAGGCGAAATCGGGACTGACAAGGGCGAATTTTCGTCGAATTGCCGACCTGCAGCGGGGCTACAGGTCAGGATGCGACGGAAATCCGAACCACACAGGCGCGCGTTTGCAGGCCGACTGGCTTCCAACTTGACAACTCCTAGGGTTTGCAGTCGATTCGGCAAGACGCAAACGGCACAGGCTCTGCAATGCAGCTAAGCGTGATTATTCTGCACGATGGATTCGGAATAAAGAAATCACCACCAAATCCATTGTTATGGAGAAAAATTCCCATCGAATACGCTGCTTCTCCACCTCGCCCTCCCCGGTATGTGCGATGGAATCCTGCGGCGTGGGCTTCCTCATCCGTAGGCAGCGCCGCACCGGCCGCATCCCAGGCACCGACGAATTCTGCCGTATAGTTGGTGCTTTCTTGATGGGTGAATTTGATTCTCACGTACGCGCCATTGTCATCCTTGAAATCGACGGTAGCGTCTGTCTGGATCCTGGACAGATCAAGAGAAACTTCGGGCGATTCTGAAAGGGTGATCGTCGCGTTTCTCAAGGGTGCCCATCCGTCATAGACAAGGCTTGAAAGCTCGTTGTTACTCAGCGACAGATACGTATGATCGTTGAAAAATTGTGTAGCCGCTTCCATGAAGTTGCGAAACGCCGTGCCTGAGATCCGGTCGTAGGCAACTTGATAAGGGTCAAATCGCTGAGGAGGATTGCCGGGGTCATAGCCTACGTCTCGAATATTTACCTCGGCCTTCCCGGTAGCGAGAAGAATGGGATTGGAATGATAGAGCTCTACCATCACCGCGAACGGCGCCAGAAGTTCAGTATCAACAGGCATCCAATCGATCACACGCGTCGGATTCTGATTGCACGAACTCTTGCTGTCGACGACGTCCCCGCGTGCCTCGTCGCTCTCTTGCGGCCTATTGAGGCAGCCAGCTTCTCTATAGACGTTGTATTTAACAATATGAGCAGAGCTCAGGTTGTAGACTATTCGCACCCCCAAACCTGGCTCCGATAGCGCGGCTTGCTGCATCTGCGCGTCTGTACACCCTCTACATTCAAAAAACGGAACGGACGTTTGGCTGGCCGATGCATTAAATGGGAGAAGAATCAGGATCAGCAGCAACAAATGGCGAGAGAATGAATTCATCCTGTCCTTTGTTTATCCTTACTCATGTTATTCATCAGGTTCTGATTTTGCCCCTCACTTTTAAATGTGTCAATAGCAACAACAACCGGGACACCCACAATGCAACAACTGGGACACCCACTTGCTGGTCCCGTACGCTTTACGAAATCTTGAGCGCAAAAAGGGGACGGAGGAATTATCCGTTTAAAACAAGTTCGGAACGAGGGCCAAATATGGGCATTTTCGGTGAAATCCTCCTATTCCCGCGCAACCTCACGAGTGTTTCAAACGGATAATTCCTCCGTCCCCTTTTTTAAGGTCCCGCACTTTTCAGGCATCGGAAGGACAACGTATTGCCTGCGGGAACTACCGACTCCGGAATTACGGTGGAGTTGGAATTCTGGTTGTCCTGCCTCTACTTCCGCCACTCCTTCCTTGCCACTTCTTGACGCCACCAGGTTTGGCTATTCAGATGGTGGCGCGTTGCGTATGGTGTAAGCGAACTCGTCCTCGCAGTCATCGATTGTCGAGGCACGTGATGTCGCCGTAGCAGACTCAAGCAGTGGGAATCCCATGCGCTGCCATGCCGACATTCACCCGGTAACATCGGTCGGCGAATGCCTGAGCAAGGACGTGATCGAGTTCGCTAACTGCTTGCCGTTGGCTTGGGAGGTTGAGACAGTGCGACGTATTTTTTCTGCAGCCGTTTTCGCTCTGGTACTACTCAATGCTGGCTGTGCCCAGGACAAGACATCAGCTGAAGAAGGTGTCGTCTCCCAATCCTGGCCTGATGAGGAGTGGGAGACTTCATCCCTTGAAGCTGAAGGCATCGACCCGCTTCCGATCGCTGGATTTGTCGAGGAAATAAAATCCGGCAAGTACGGAATGGTCGATAATTTTCTCCTCATCCGACACGGTCGCGTAGTGGTCGATGAGCGATTCAAGCGCGACTATCAGGCTGTCGCCGCGAAAGTTCAGCCGGAAGAGAGGATTGGTTTGAACCGGCGCGATCCAAAATACGATTACGAAAACGCCGACTATCATCCGTACTATCAAGGTACAAACCTTCACTCGCTGCAATCTGTATCAAAAAGCGTGACCTCTCTCGCACTCGGGATCGCGATCGACAAAGGATTTATTGAAGGGGTTGATGTTCCCGCGCTTCCTTTCTTTGACGCCTATGATTTCGACAAGTCAGACCCGCGAAGAGCGGCGATGACGATCGAAGATTTGCTGACAATGCGGAGCGGCATCGAGTGGGAACCCGAGGGTAGCTTCCAGGATCCTGAGATCAGCACAGTCAGTCTGGAAAATGCCGATGCGTGGATTCAGTTCATCCTCGATCATCCAATGGATGCGGATCCAGGCACCACGTTTGAATACAACGACGGAGCAAGCGTGCTTCTGGGCAAGATCGTTGGCGTCGCGACAGGGCAAAGGCTGGACGCTTGGACTGCACAGCAGTTGTTCGATCCGATCGGAATCGATAATTTCTACTGGAAAGCCACGCCAGATGGCGAGATCGACAGCATGGGCGGCCTGTACCTGGCACCCCATGACCTGGCGCGAATCGGGCTAATGGTTTTGCACGACGGAATGTGGAAGGACAAGAGAGTGGTCAGTGAGGACTGGATTCGCCAATCAACTTCGACGCAAGTCGCCGATACCGCCCCGAATGACACTGACGACGACACATCCTATGGCTATCAGTGGTGGCTGCCCAGCCACAAGACTGGCGAACCAAGGGTTATTTCCGCTCGTGGTTTCGGTGGCCAGCGCCTCAGCGTCGTTCCCGAGCTGGATCTGATCATCGTCTTCAACGGATGGGACTTGCGCGGCAAGTACTGGGCAGCCGGCCAGGCATTCCGCACAGAGGTATTGCCCAAGGCAATCCGCAACTGACAATCTGACACGCGAGGAAAGAAAACAACCGGGCGACCCACTTTCCGGCCTCGTTTTGTAGCAACATCCGCAACATCCGGAACACCCACCATCCCATCAGAATTGCGGGTGTCCTGAAACTTCGTCCTGAAGTTGTTGTCCTGAAACCTCTCCACCCTGCTTCACCACGCACGTTGGAAACACCTTGAGGATCCGCCACTTGACGTCTCCACCCATGGTCGGCGGCATGAGCAGTGCGCCGCCTGCCGCCGTCAACCAGGCCTTGGATCGGACCGAGCGCGTGCAACGCGTGGCAGCCGTACTGTTGACGGTGCTGCTGCATGCGCTGCTCGTGCTCTTTTTGACGTTGCCGCCTACACCGATCACCATGACCGCGCCGCAGGGCCGAGCGGACGGCAGAGCAATGGAAGTGACGCTGCTCGACGAGCGGTTCAGTCAGCCGCCGCCCTCGCCTGAACCAATGCATCGCAAGCCGGCTCCCAAGAGACCGAAGAGATCGCGCGCAATCGCACCCAGCCCGCCCACGCCGGTCGTGCAGGCCACCATCCCCATGCCTCCCAAGGCTGACGCTTCCGACAGCCCGACCGTACTGCCCATCAACGAGCCCGAGCCGCCCGACCCCGCCGAGCAGCCTGTACATGGGTTTGGACCGCGACCGGGTCTGGTCTCGAATGACAACGCCCGCGCAAATGCGGCATTGGCCGCCAAGCTCGGCAGAAGCCGCAGGCACAGCAACACCCCGGCCCCCGTCGGAACCAACATGGGAACCGATGGATTCCAGGTGTATTACGATCTGGCCGACGAAGACCGTTTGCGTGCCTGGCGCGACCAAGGCATCACCGAGCTCTTTCTTCCGATGCCCGGCACGTGGCGACGCATGGTCTGCCCGCTGGAGGTGGCGCTGCGGCGTGGCTCCGGCGAGTGTCGCATGGTCGAAATGGATTCACCCGAACTCAAGTTTATCGGCGACGCCCGCGAGGTCATCAATATTCAACGGGTCTACCGCCGGGGCGAAGAGGTCTGGAGCGGACCGGGGCCGTATCGCTAAGCCACGCCTTCACCACCGAGCGAAGCCGGGCCGATCCCGGCAAGAAGATTAGGCGTGACTCCTCCTGGTGAGTTGTTCGTGAAACCGAAACGCTGCTCGATGGTCGCAATAACCGCCTGCATGCGCTCTGCGCGTCGCTACGCAAGTCGGTGCAGGTGGGTCAGTTTGGCGACAATCAGCAACGTGCCAGCGAGGAACAGAAGCATGATCAACACGAACTACAATTCCTCATCCAATTACACAACCAAGGTGTCTGGTCTTGAACCAGGACTGCACTCATAGCTCAACCCCTGCCTCTTTTATATTTTTCATTGCACCAAGGCTACCGGAACGTGGCCGCAGCGGGCCAATGGTCAAGCTTTGTAGCACGTGCACCAAACAATCCGGACAAGCATGATTCACTGCGAACATTGCCGACAACCGGAGCTCCCATGGAATGCGATAGACGGCCGTTCGGCGCTGACTTGTCAGGCCTTGTCTTCACTCTGCGCCAGCACCACGCCACCGCGCTCGCACTGCTTGACTTTATACAAGGCGGCATCTGCTTGAGCCAACCAGGTTTCTGGCGAAGATACGGACGTATCAAACATCGAAACCCCCGTACTCCAGGTCAGCGGAACTGTCGAATTTTCAAACAGTACCGTGGCTCGAATGCGGTTCCTTACCCGATCCAGGAACACGTGCGCACCGGCTTCGTCCGCCTGATCCAGCAACACGGCAAACTCGTCGCCGCCGTAACGTGCCGCGATGTCTGCTTCCCGGATTTCGGAATTCAACGCGCTACCCATCGCTCGTAACACGTCATCTCCCGCAGCATGCCCGCTTTCGTCGTTGATCTGCTTGAAATGGTCCAGGTCGAGGAAAAGTAGCGCCGCTCCCGCCTTTCCGTTACCCGACCGCAATGCTGAAAATTTCTCGTCCAAAGCAGACTCGAATGCACCACGGTTCTTCAGTCCGGAGAGCGCATCGGTCTGAGACAGCATGTCCAGCGCGTCGCGACTTTCCTGCAGGTCATTCGCCATACGCCACATGGTCCAGGCGAATGCAGTGAGGTACAGAACCACGAGCAGCATGGCCGCAGATTGCACCAACAAGCTGGAGGCCGGGTGAAAACCGAATGGCAGAAAAGCAGCGCCAAATGCGAGTCCCGCCATTGTGGCGATAAAACCTTTCGCCAAGAGCCGCGCACCGCCCACCGACAAATTGTTCATCGCAGTCAGCGTGAAGCCAATCGAGCTGGGAACAATGCTGAAGCCGATGGCATAGAGCGCAAAGCTGGTCAGCGCTGCATCGATCATCAAATTGTTTTTCTCTGCACGTCCTGACCTTTTTGCTCGGGAGGCGTGCAGGTACGCGAGGTGTGGCCAGACAAACCCTCCCACCAAGGTCAGCATCCAGACCCAATTCGGTCGTGCTTGATCTTGGAGTGCTGCGATAATAAGGAGCGCACCCAAACCCAGGCCAAGCGAGCGCGGAATGTAGATCTGCTTTGGCAGCCGCGGGGCGTTGAGCATACGAGCGGTTGACGATTTGAAATTCATGACGTTTGCAAATCTCGATGGGTCAACCGCCTGCGCGGGTAGCGCAAGGACATCTTGTTAGCCTGGGTTGCTTCGATAAACAACTGGAGCGCTCACTATAACAACCGGGACTGCCATAGAGTCTGCAGCCGACTCCCGCGACGCCAACTAATTGGCCCGGCATGCTTTCCGAAACGATGGGTGTTACGGATGACTCGCTCTCCTCCGGAGCGCGGGTCAATAGGGAAAAGGCGCTGGGCCCCTGCCTGCGCAGGGGCGACGCGAATTTGATGACGACGATTGACTGTGATGAATTGCTGATTGCAATTTCACGAGCTCGCGACGAGTGGCAGCCGAGGGTCTAGCTTTGTAGCAATACACGGCGACAATCGGGCCGCTCTGGATTACTTCCCCTGGAAAAAGTCCGCTTACGTTGAAACGTCTATGTCTCGTCAACTGGGAGACAACCGGGGAGACAACCGGGACACCCGCAAAATGCGCAGACATGAATACTGAGCATCCGACGCCGCTCTTCCTTCCCTCAAAATCTCATTTCGAGCGTGCCAGCGAATGTACCGCCGAATCGGCCTCGTCCTTTCTCAAGCGTTGAAAGATTTGCGAGGCGCGATTGCGGCCAGATTGCTTCGCCGCATACATGGCCTGATCAGCGCGCCGGACCAGATCACTGAAACCATGATCGTCCGCCATCCTCACTGCACAACCAATCGATATGGTTGACCGCAACCAGATTCCTTCATGGAAGGTGGGCTGATTTTCCACGGAACTGCGCAACTGTTCGGCCAGATCCAGCGCGTACTCCATCGACGTTCCCTCCAGCACAACGAGAAATTCTTCGCCGCCAATCCGCCCGAGCGTCGCGCTTGGCGGCAAATCCGACTGGATCAAATGGACCACGTGGCGAAGAACCAGATCTCCCACGTCATGCCCATGCTGATCATTGACGGTCTTGAAATGATCAAGATCGATGACCAACACTGCCAGCGCGTGATGTTCACGGCGCGCGGCTTCAAACCTGGCACTCAAGGTCTCGATAATGTGTGAGCGTGTGGCGGCACCGGTCAAACTGTCGACCTGAGCGAGGTTGCGATAGTGATTGGTCAACTGGTCGCGTTCGATCATGGCCAAATTGACCGTGCCCACGATCGGCGCAAGGACCATCAAGGCGACCAACCAATCCTGACTCAGCGCATGCGTCATCGGCGCCGCAAACAAGCTGCCCTCGGGAGTCAGCAGCAAGCCGGCACGAAGCATCGAAAACACGGCGATGACGCAAAAATTCAGCGCCAGCACGCGGCCGTGCGAGCGCGCGTCGGTCAAAGGATTCAGACGCCATGCCTGTACTCCACTGACGACAGCCAATCCGCTACAGATCATCGAAAGGAGACCCGAGCCGAGTGGCTTTTCCGGCCACACGACAACATGCAACACGGATAGAACGACAACTGCCGCTGGAATCCAATAAAACCAGCTCGACGAGCTTTGACGGCGATCGCCGAGCAATACGAGCGCGCGCAGATAGAGCGTCATGCCCAAGGCAATCAGCGCCTTGCCGAGCACGGCCAGGACGACGGTCGCTTCGGAGGAAGCATAGCGATAGAGCAACCATCCCAGCGGCGACACCAGAAGACCAAGTGCCCAAAAGCGCAGTCCCGAAGCCTTTTGATCGCGGCCTACGGTCAGCAGCAAGCTCAGCGCCATTGCCATTGCGCTGACAACGAGTACCCAGGCGAAACCTTGTTCATTCACTGCGCTGGATCCTCCCAAATTCGTGCGAGTGCAAAAGCTTCGGCACGGCCTGCATATTTCGATCGATAACCATCACCCTCTCACAGTTGCGAACCAGATGCGCAATCGGCATGGCACCGAATCGCTGGCGTATGAATCAAGGGAATCAGAGCTCAGGCCCCGCTTCGCAGCATAGGGCACCAAGAGGTCAGGATGCTGGAAATTCCGATTCTACATTGCCCACTACCTTTCTCGTGAAAAGCGAAAACGGGACCGGAAAAGAAAACGGGGAGCTTTCGGCACGTGACGTACAGCAGCGGGCATGAATGCCTTCTACAAAGCAGGGCGGAGTCGCTGCGCGCAGTCGCAAAGCGCGCAGCCCCTAACCCGGAGGAAGGCCAAAACTGTCGCGTGTTGCCTGGAGGGGTTCGCCCTTGAATGCGAAAACAGCTATTTCCAGATTTCCAGTACGAACGAAGTGCTTTCTGAATCCGGCTGTCTCCAAGCCCTTCAACAGTGATTTCTTGGTGAAGCCTGTCTTGTGTGCGTAGAAATCCTTTCCGCTGCTCTCGATTTCCGCGCTATAGCCGTACAAGACGTCGAGCACCATGATCGGCCCCGCTGGCGAGTCGTAGAGGACATCGTCGATATCCAGTCCGTGCTGCACAGTTAGCTGCATCACCTCATGGATGTCCGGAACCATGATGTGTGCAAAACCGCCTTCTTTCAGAATGTGCATGAAGCCTGCAAGCACCTTGCGCACGTCATGCCGGTAGTAGTGCTCAAGATTGTGTGAACAATAGATTGCATCGTACTGATTGGCTTCCAGCGTGATGAGTTCGCGGGCATCGCAGACGATATCCGGCGACCCTTTCGGATCGATGTCGAGAAGGATGTGCTCATATTCGGCATAGGGTTTGGGTAGCGCAATCGCTTTCGAATTTCCTCCCACATTCAAGACTTTTTTCTTGCTCATTGGCTTCCTGGTGGATTGTGGTCGACACGTTTCGTGGTTGGCTTCCGGATTTGATTCCGCCGGCTTCAGCTCGCCAGAGGCGCAGTGCCCAGGGCCGGCTTGGTTGCCGGACGATAGCGCAAGCGGGCGACGGACGGTGGATGTCCCCCAACCGCGGTGCAACTGAGTGCGGATTCGTTCGTGCCGGGTTCGATGGATCCGTTCGCCACCGTGGGCAAACCGAGGCTGGGATTGTCGCCAACCGAAACCAGAGTTTCCAGTGTCATGTAGCGGCGCTGGATGGCTGAATTGTCGTTCCGTTCGCTGGTTCGCAGTTGAGCAGCCAGGTCGTCCGGGGAACGAATCGGGATCAATCGACGGCGAAGGTCGATGACGGCAACGCTCGGGAGTTGGATCAGACCCAGGTCAACTCAAGTCTCCTGTTTGTGGCGATTGGAAACGAGCCGATTCAAGCAAGCCAAAGTCGCTGGGTCCCTGCCTGCGCAGGGACGACGAGAAGGAGGGATCTGCGTTGCGTTGGCGGCCCGCAGGCGAGGTTCGGAGCGATCAGCTCTTGCCGGATTTTTTCTTTGACGGCTTGGAAAATTTGAAGCGGCAGACATTGCCACCGAGTGCCATGCATTCCTGGTGGTCGATCTTGCTGCCGGTGAATTTCGACATCATGGCCAGGTCGAAACGGCAGATGTCCGGATTCTTCATGGCCAGATTGTGGAACACGCAATTGTCCGCCTCGATGACCGGCTGGCCGTCGACCACGCTGGCCCCACCGGTGTTGTAGCCCATCTGTTGCATGATCTCGGCCAGTTTCTCCACCTTCTTCTGTGGATCGGACTCCTCTGCGTTCTGCGCAAGCAATTTATCGGCAATGCGCTCACCCATGCGTCCGAGTCTCTCGTTGAGCTCGCCCTCCCCCGCTTCATCGCGAATCGAATCGATCACCAGTTCAGCGAACCACGAATACTGGCGCGGGAAGATCTCCATGCCCTTGTCTGACAGCACGTAGAGTTGCTCGGGCCGGCCGCCGGATGGCCGCGAGATACCCGGCTCGATCAGGCCATCGTTTTCCAGCGAAGCGAGATGCTGACGCACCGCATTGCGGGTGACTTCCAGTTTCCGCGACAGCTCGTCCACGGTCATGCCGCTCTTGGTCCGAAGCAGCAGCCTGAGCAGCTCTTGTTGGCGTTGTCCCATTACCTCGATCATCGTCTTCTCACTATTTGCGCAATGCTGGCAGCGGTTCCGATCCCCGCGCATGGCATGGCAATGCTACGGGAATTCGAACTTGAACACATTATGGCATATTTTGCTTGACAATCTATTTAATTCAGATCAGCATGAGGCTCCACCCATCCAGAATCAATCCAGACAGGAGTTCATCATCATGCTATCCACCCTCAAGAAATCACTGGGCGCCCTGGCCCTCGTTGCCTTGCTCGGAAGTGCCGGTGCCGCCTTTGCGCACGAAGCTCCGGCGGCGAACTCGGCGAATACCGTCCTGATCAAGCAAGCCGCAACCCAGGACGCACTGCGCGATCTCTGGATCGGTCATATCTTCTGGGTGCGCAACGTCGCCCTGGAAACCATCGCCGGCAACAGCGCCGCAGCCAAGGCCGCCGAGGCGGAAGTCGTCGCCAACGCGAAACAGATCGCCGCATCGATCGAGCCGTTCTATGGCAAAGCCGGTTCGGATGCGTTGATGGATCTGCTGGTTGAGCACTACGGCGCGGTCAAGGCGCATATCGACGCCACCGCTGCCGGCGACGCTGACAAGCAAGCCGCAGCTTCGAAGCGGTTGACCGCCAATGCCGGTGCCATCGCCGATTTCCTCAGCGGTGCCAATCCCAACCTGCCCCGCGCCACCGTCAACTCCCTGTTCATCGGCCATGCCGCGCACCATATGGAGCAGGATCAGCAACTCAAGGATGGCAAGTACGCAGAGGAAGCCAAGACCTGGGCCGCGATGCGTGACCACATGTACGTGATTGCCGACGCCCTCACGGCCGCGATCGCCAAGCAGTTTCCGGAAAAGTTCAACTGATCCCGCGATCAACCGAAGCAAGCCAACCGCAAGCTACGCAACGAGAATCATCATGAACGCTTTAACTGCCATGCAATTGTTGCCTGATGTCCAGGCACAGAAAGACTTTCGCCAACAACGGATCGATGCCGTGGGCGTCAAGGGTGTGCGCTACCCGATCATCATCCACTCGGGTGCGCGCGCAGTTCCCACCATTGCCAACTTCTCGATGACCGTAGCGTTGGCCCCGGAACTCAAGGGCACGCACATGTCGCGCTTCATCGAGCTGATCGAAGCGCGCGCGGGCAATCTCGATCAAGCCGGTTTCCGAGACATGGTTTTCGACATGCTCGACCGGCTCGATGCGAGCAGTGGCCGCATCACCATGCGTTTCCCCTATTTTGTCAGCAAAGCCGCTCCGGTTTCCGGCGTCAGCAGCCTGCTCGATCACGATGTCGAGTGGAGCGGCAGTGTTGACGAAGCTGGCCACTACGCGTTTCACATGCAGGTCAAGGTGCCCGCGACGAGCCTGTGCCCCTGCTCCAAGCAGATCTCTGCCTACGGTGCGCATAACCAGCGCTCGCATATCAGCATCGCGGCTGATATCTGTGGCGCCATGTCGATGGAAGAGCTGATCGGGATCGCCGAAGCCAGCGCCTCCTGCGAAGTCTATGGCCTGCTCAAACGTGCCGATGAAAAGTTCGTCACCGAACGCGCCTACGACAATCCGAAATTCGTCGAAGACCTGGTTCGCGACGTTGCCCACTCGCTCGATCAGGATCCGCGGATCGAGGGCTATGTGATTGAGGCGGAAAACTTCGAGTCGATTCACAACCACTCGGCCTTTGCCCGTATCGAGCGCCCCAAACCGGCAACGCTGACAACCGCGCCAACCGGCAGAGCACGACCCGCCCTGAGCGGAGTATCGTCATGAGCGCGCAACCCAGTGTTCTCCTTCAACGCGAAACGGTCGCCGAAGGAACGGTCGCCTTCCAGTTGCAAAAGCCCGAGGGTTTCATCTTCAAGCCGGGCCAGGCTATCGACCTGATTCTCGACGATCCGCAACTCGGCGAGGATTCCAGAACCCACGCATTCTCGATCACCAGCACACCGGACGAGAGCAGCTTGGCGATTGCCACGCGCATGCGTGACAGCGCCTACAAGCGCGCCCTGGGTCGGCTCGAAACAGGCGCCAAGGTATCGATCGATGGGCCGTTCGGTTCAATGACCCTGCACAACAAGGCTTCGCGAGCGGCCTGCTTCATCGCTGGCGGTATCGGCATCACGCCGTTCATGAGCATGCTGCGGCATTCCCTCGCCAGTAAATCCGCCCATCGACTGATGCTGATCTATTCGAACCGGCGTCCCGAGGACAGCGCCTTCCTCGCCGAACTGCAGGACTACGCAAAGCAGAGCGAACGCTTTCAGCTGGTCGCGACCATGACCGACATGGACAAATCCACGCACACTTGGAGCGGTGAAAGGGCTCGCATTGATGCCGCCTTCCTGACCCGCGTCAGCGCAGGGCTCGAATCACCCATTTTCTACGTGGCTGGTCCACCAGCCCTGGTTGCCGGCGTGCGCGCCGCGCTGACCGCTGCCGGAATCGACGACGACGATATTCGCAGCGAAGACTTTTTCGGCTACTGACAGATCCGGCCAATCCGGGACATAACCCCGACCGGAACAACCCGAGAATTCCTTGAGCGGACCTGCCTTGGTTCCGGCAACAGCTACCGGTTTCTCGATTACTGAATGTGTTGACTGCCCGGGCGCATTGCGCCCGCGGGCCGACACGTTCCAACGAGGAGGAGGAAGACCCCATGAAGATGTTCGGTTGCACGATCCGTGCAGATCTTTTTGTAGTGCTGATTGCAGGCAGCCTCGGCTTGGCCGCCTGTGGAAGCGGTTCAAGCAACACCCAGAGCAAGGCCGAGGTCATTGCGGTTGCGCCGGCGAATGGTGCGCAGGAAGTTTTGAACACCATCAGCGTCAGTGCCGATTTCGATCGCGCGATGAACCCATCCAGCCTGTCGACGGCAAACTTCACCGTCGCCTGCCCGGCCGGCACACTGGTGGCAGGAACCGTCAACTACGTTGCCGCGCAACAACGGGTGACATTCAAGCCGGACGAATTGCTCCCCGCCGATACCCAGTGTGCCGTCGAGCTCGGTGCCGGGGTGATCGATGCGCAAGGTGTCCCGCTGTCGAAGGTCGTGCAGTGGAGTTTTTCCACAGTGCTCGATGTTGCCTTCATTGAATCGGGCAAGAGCATCTTCCGTTACGACACCTTCGGCGACGAGACGCTGTGGTCCGATACGCTGCGCATGCATGAAGTCATCGGCAGCGCGGTTGATCCGATCACCGCATTGACAGTCGGACTCAAGGTGGACGCCGAGGCCCTTCCAGCGGCCGTGGTCGCCGGTATCCAGGATGGCAGTATCGATCTGCACAGCCCGGCCACCACGGTGGCGCTGATCAAGCTCGATGCCGTTGTTGGCGTCAAGGGCACGGTGGAGTCAGTCGATGGCCATGACACCCTGACCCGGGTCGGCATCACCTGCGCACTTTGCCACTCCACGGTCGACAATTCATTCGCGCCCGGCATCGGCAAGCGCCTCGATGGCTGGCCCAACCGCGATCTGATTCCCGGCACGATCATCGCCTTGTCGCCGGCGCTGACCGCAGAGCAGAAAGCCGTCTACAGCTCCTGGCCTGCAGGCATGTATGACCCGCGCTACAACATCGACGGGCTCAACGGTCCGCAAGTGATTTCGCCGGCATACGGATTGAAAGGCATCCACCGCACGACCTCGACCGGCGATGGCGAGAACGTTGCTTACTGGAACCGCTATGTCGGCGTCACCCAGATGGGTGGACACGGCTCGTTCTATGAGCCACGCACGGGCGTCAGCATCACCAACGGCGAGGACGACCTGATTTCCGCCAAGTTGCCAGCCCTGCAGGCCTATCAGCTGACCATCGAAGCCCCACCACCGCCAGCAGACAGCTTTGATAGCGTCGCCGCCGCTCGCGGCCAGACCGTGTTCAATGGCGCGGGCCGCTGCTCGACCTGTCACAGCGGCCCGGAATTCACCGATGCCAACGAGCGCCTGCATCAGCCCAACGAAGTCGTCAGCGAGCCGGAAGCCGCGGGCGTGCCGAGTTATGCTTCGCGTACGGCGACCAGGGCGTACCGCACGGCGCCGCTCAAAGGCATCTGGCAGCATCCGCCCTATTTCCACAATGGCAGTGCGGCGACCCTCGAAGATGTGGTCGCGCTCTATGACACACGCAAGGGCCTCGGTCTATCCGAGCAGAACAAGGCCGATCTCGTTCAATACCTGAAATCGCTGTAACAGGATTTCGCGATGGGTCGACACCCGGTGGCAGCAGCGACCGGGTGTCGGCATGCAGGTTCGGCGGAAATCGTGGTCCTCAGGCCTTGCGCCAGACCAGCCACGCCGACAACGCGATCGCCAGCAATTGCGTACCGATCTGGAAAGCACCCATGCCGGCCCAGGCGACATCCGCAGCAAGCGCGGGGCCAATCTTGAGCAGGGTCGAGCGCATCGGTTCGCCGACAAATGAGGCAACCTGCGCAGCAGCCAGCAGAAAGCTTGCGTAGGTGCAGGCGATGGCCGTGCTGATCGCGGCAATCAGTGCACCGCTGACGGTTCGGCTGAACCCCTGTCGGCGCACGATCCAGGCAATGAACACGGCGACGACCAACGCGCCGCCGATCAGGTCAACACGAAGATAGAGTTGCAGGACACACCAGACCGCACCGGCAGCGAGGGCGACCATCAAGGCAGTCGCGATGCCGATGACATAGGTGGAGACTGACAAGCGCTGCGGTTCAACGGACATCGGCATGCGCGTCCGGCGAACCTGTGGAGAAATCGATCATCAGGGGAGAGAGTTCGAGATGGGAATCCCGGATTCTACCGGCCGCTCCTGATCTTGGTAACCGCCAACCACCATCAGACCCGCTATCAGGCACAAAGATGTCGCACCGATGCCGGCACTTCAACGCCAGGACTTGCGTCCCCGGCTGTAATCGGTTCGCCAAAACGCTGAAAAATCGGCACGACACCGGACCAGATCGGCAGTGCGCGATCAGCCGGATCATCTTTTGGATCGCCGCTGCGAATCTTCGCGCTGGCCTCGTCGATGCTGAAGCGCAGCAAAGTGGTCGCATTGAGTTCATTGCGATCAGCCGCACGCGATTCCCCGGCACGCCCCGGAATCAGCGCGTCGACAAAGCGCACGAAGATCGCCGCCTTTTCGTCAGGATCGACAACCGTCACGGCCTTTCCAAAGGCCACCACTGAGCGATAGTTCATCGAATGATGGAAATGCGAACGCGCCAGCACAAGGCCATCAACCAGGGTCACGCAAAGACAGGTGTCGATACCGCTGCTGACGGCATTCAACAATCGGCTGGCGATCGACCCATGCAGATACAGGCAATCCCCTTCCCTCGCGTAAAGCATGGGAATGACAAACGGTTGACCCTCGGTATCGGCAAACGAGACATGCGCAATCCAGCTCGCATCGAGAATCGCGTGGATGGTTTCCTGATCGTAACGACCACGCTGGGCAACGCGCTTGACCTGTTTGCGGGAAGGCTGGGACATGGCGAAATCCTCGATGGAACAGACTTGACGCAACAAGCATGACAGCGGAAATTGGCCCCTTCGAGTACCAACTACACTCAATCGAATAGAACCAATCATGTATATCGATCTGGATGGTCAGGGCCCGCGCTATGCGCAATTGATCAGAGCGCTCAAGGCGGCCATTCTCGATTCCCGACTCAGCGCAGGCTCGCGCGTGCCAGCCAGCCGCAGCCTGGCCAACGAGCTGGGCGTTTCACGCAATACGGTGATGGCCGCCTACGATCAGTTGCAGGCCGAAGGGTTCCTGCTCGGCCGGGTTGGATCGGGCAGCTATGTTGCCGACATCGGCAACCGCCGAACCTCGGCACAACAACCCACCAACGAAGCGCTGGTTGCCCCACTGTCGGCATTCGCCCGACGCGCGTTGGCGGTCAGCGACGGCGCGCTGATTCCAGGTCGACAGCACAGCGATCTGCGCTACAACCTGCAGTACGGACTTCCGTTGACCAATCCTGCGCTGATCAGCGCCTGGCGGCGTGAGCTCAATCGCGCCAGCGAGCGTGTCGAGCTCGATTATCCCGACGTCCAGGGCTTGCTCGCACTGCGTGAGCAAATTTGTGATTACCTCGCCCGTCGACGCGGAGTCAACGCATCGCCCGAGAATGTTCTGGTCATCTCGGGCACCCAGCAAGCCTTCGCGCTCGCCTCGCGCGTACTCCTCGATGATGGCGACACCGTCGTACTTGAGGATCCGCACTATCGCGGTGCGCGCCAGATCTTCTCGGCCTACGGCGCACGCGTACGCGGTGTCCGCGTTGATGATGAGGGTCTGGTTCCATCCGCGTTGCCGAATCGTGCGCGCCTCGCAGTCGTCACCCCGTCACATCAGTTCCCGACCGGCGCCCTGTTGCCGCTGGCTCGCCGGGTGGAACTGCTTGAATGGGCGACAGCACGAAAGTCGTGGCTGATCGAGGATGACTACGATGGCGAATTCCGCTTCGGCGGTCGCCCACTCGCCGCCCTCAAGTCACTCGATCATGATGGTCGCGTGGTCTATATCGGCAGCTATTCAAAGACCCTGTTTCCAGCATTGCGACTCGGCTACATGGTCCTGCCCGAATCGCTGGGCGAAGCCTTCCGCGCGGCGAAATGGCTGGAGGATCGCGGCAGCAATACGCTTGAGCAAGCTGCACTCGCCCACTTCATGAGCAGCGGCGGATTCGAGCGCCATCTGCGCCGCGCCGCGCAGAGTCTGAGTGCTCGGCGCACCGCGATGCTGGCCGGATTGCGCAAACACACTGGCAACGCGTTTGAAATCGTTGATTCCAATGCTGGCATGCATCTGACCGCCTGGTTGCGATCCGGCAGTCACGCCGATTGCGAGCGCCTGGCCGTCCACGCCCGTGAGCGCGGCCTCGGCCTGTACACCGTCGCGCCCTACTCGTTCCGCACCTCCGCCCGCCCCGGCCTGTTGCTCGGTTACGCCGGATTACCCCCCGCCGACATCGAAGCGGCCGTGCGACTGCTCGGTCGATGTTTGCTTGAAACCAACCTCAGTGCTTGAAGCTGCGGTGAATTGCCCTGACATACCTGTGTGCAGCGCTCGCAGGCCGCATAATGGGCGGCCGGCACTACGGGAATCAACGAGAACAACGCAATGATGGGTGGCTACAGTTCAACTTCGGAACCGGTTCGCTTCGCGCGTGACTGCCCGGCTGTCATGGTGCCGCAAGGTGACAACGTCATTCTGCCGGCTGGCCAGGCCGGATATATCACCCAGGCGCTCGGTGGAAGTTTCACCGTGTTTGTCGATGGCAACCTGTTCCGCATCGCCGGCAGTGATGCCGACGCCATCGGCAAGGAACCGCCGATTCCGATTGAACTCGCCGCCGACGCCGCCGATGAAGACGTCGAAAAGGTGATCTGGGCGCAATTGCGCACCTGTTTCGACCCTGAGATCCCGATCGACATCGTCGAACTCGGCCTTGTCTACGATTGCGACCTGGAAACAACCGAAGACGGCCAGCGCAAGGTCAGCATCCGCATGACCCTGACCGCACCCGGTTGCGGCATGGGAGAGATCCTCGTCGAAGATGTGCGCAGCAAGGTCGAAATGATCCCGACCATCAGCGAAGCCGACGTCGACCTTGTCTTCGATCCGCCATGGAACCACAGCATGATGTCGGACGCGGCGAAACTCGAAACCGGCATGTTCTGAGACCGGAAACGATTCAATCTCCGTTCGTGGTGAGCCTGTCGAATCATGATCGGGCATTCATCAAAGCCATCCCCGCCTTCACCCTCGCCCCGAGCAAGCTCAAAAAAGCCCAGCTTCACCACGCCGCGAAGCGTCACTCAACGCCGATCCAGCGGGCTTACAACTCCGCTACCGCCCCGGTTGAGCACATGCGTGTAGATCATGGTCGTCGACAGATCGGCATGACCAAGCAGTTCCTGAATCGTGCGGATATCCGAACCCGATTCGAGCAGATGCGTGGCAAAGCTGTGGCGTAGCGTGTGGCACGTCGCATGCTTTTCGATCGCAGCGGACTTTACCGCCACACGAACTGCACGCTGCAAGGTCTTTTCGTCGATATGGTGCCGCCGCTCCATCCCGGAGCGCGGATCGATACTGCGCGAGCGTGAGGGAAATACGTATTGCCAGATCCATTCCATCGACGCACTCTTGTATTTTCGCTCAAGCGCGCTCGGCAGCCAGACCGCACCATATCCAGCACGCAGATCCCGCTCGTGAACGATGCGCGCATGCACCAATTGAGCCTGCAATGCGTCGATCGCCATCGCCGGCAACACGGTGCGTCTATCCTTGCCTCCCTTGCCGACCCGAACGGTGATCTCGTGGCGAACAAAGTCAATATCTTGTACGCGCAGGCGCACACACTCCATCAGCCGCAGCCCCGCGCCATAGAGCAAACTAGCCATTAGATGGTGAGCTCCATCCATGCGATCCAGAATCCGCCAGACTTCGTCCCTGGTCAGCACCACGGGCAATCGCTCAGGTCGTTTGGCTCTACGGATATTCTCCATCCACGGAAGATCCTGTCCAAGCACTTCCCGATACAAGAACAGCAATGCAGACAGCGCCTGGTTTTGAGTCGAAGCCGCCACCTTGCCTCTGGTTGCCAGCAAAGTCAGAAATGCCTCTACCTCCCGCGCACCCATGTCCCGCGGGTGTCGCTTGCCATTCGCAAGGATGAAACGACGAATCCAATCCACATAGACCTTTTCCGTACGAATCGCCAAACCCAGCCGCCGCACCCGCGCCCGCACCTGATCCAGCAAACGCGGCTCCGACCCAATCGAGCTTGCGCTGGGCAGTAGAGAATGTGAATATTCCATCGTCGATATCCAGTCCGTGGGAAGGACCCCATGATTAGACACATGGACTAGGCACCGCTATCGCCAGAAAGCCATGATTTACGTAGGATATTTCCTACAACCAGGCCCCGAAATCCGGGACTAGAAACACGAACTAGGCACCCGTTTGGTGCCGAATAGTAGTTGGATTGCACACAACAATTTCAGGAGTCGTCATGAGTACAAGCCAAAACGAACTGAGTCACGATGACCAAATTGCGCTCGCGCTCACGACCGCCTTATTGCAAGCAAAGCCGGGTGGTGACATCAAGGAGGCTGACTTGAGCAACGCCTACAGGCTCTACAAAAACCTTGTAGGCATTATTTCTAGTTCCCCTGAGTCCCGGGCGCGGCGCGGACTCTCTGATTAACAAGTGTCCAAAGATCTTCGGCGGCCGTCACGCAGTCGCTGAGGCTCTGTGATGGCTCGGCCTGTTTAATGCGGATTGCAGCATTAAACAAAAAGTGTGCGCGGTGCGTGCACCACTCGTCCTTGGCGCGATCCAGTGCGTTGATTTCGGTGTCCGTCTTCGGTTGATTCATTGGTGTTCTCGGGCTGCAATCCAACGAGAAAGGTTAGATCGTGCGAGCGAAGCGAGCCGCGATCTGAACCGTTTGTTGGACAAGCCCGGTCCCCGTAGCGACGCTATGCAGATAGCTATTTCCCGATCAGCGGTGGCGGTCGGTGATCAAGCGGCAATTTGGA
>NZ_DASSYD010000069.1:0-16206 GCF_035703485.1 Dokdonella sp.
CGGCCCACCAGTGCAGCTTGGTCGCAGCAACTGCGGGTTCGACAATATGAAAGGCAGCGTGGGTAACTTCATTCGACAAGCAGGCGAATGCAGAAACGAAGGGACGCATTGACGCTTCGGCAAAACGCAGCGCGAGCTCAAGCTCGGGCTGCGCCGATGTCCATTTCGCCTCAAAACTCGCCTGAGCATCCGCTGACATGCTCAAGCCAGATGCAGATGCGAAGGCAGCTCGGCGACACTTCCGGCAATGGCATGCGCATTCCAGTCGGCTGGATCACCCCCATTGAGATAGCCCCAGGCCGCAGCGATCGTGCGCGTTCCGGCCGCACGACCTGCCTGGATGTCGCGCAAATCATCACCGACGAACAAGGTCCTTGCCGGATCGACCTTGAGGCTCTGGCAGGCATGCAGCACCGGATCGGGGTCGGGTTTGCGCCGGGGCAAGGTATCGCCGGCGACCACAACGCCACAACGGCGCCCAAGCCCGAGTTGATCGATCATCGGCGTCGCCAACCATCCGGCCTTGTTGGTGACAACTCCCCAGGCGATATCGCGGGACTCGAGATCGAGGAGGATTTCGTCGATGCCCGCATAGAGTCGCGTCGACGAGTTGCCGCGAGCGGCATACAGATCCAGGTACCGGGGCAGCAATTCCTCGATCCGGGCTTCGTCAAGATCCGGCAAGCCGCAACGCAGGATTGCCTTGCCGCCGGCCGACACCACGCGACTGACGGCGACCCCGTCTGGCGCGGCATGCCCTATTTCTGCGCACAGCGTTGCCAGCGCCTCGACCAGATCCGGCGCCGAATCGGCCAGGGTTCCATCGAGATCAAAAAGTACCGCTTGCGGTTTTTGCGCACTACTCATGCCGGCTTGATCGCACAGGCGAGGTAGTTGACCGCGACCGAATCGCTTAACCAGGCCTTGCGTGTCAGCGGGTTGTAGCCGATGCCGCGCAAGTCTTCGAGGGCGAGCCCGGCATGGCGCAATGCGCCAGCCATTTCAGACGGCTTGATGAATTGCGCGTAGTGATGGGTGCCGCGCGGCAACAGTCGCAATACGTGCTCCGCGCCGACAATTGCCGTGGCAAACGATTGCGGCGTACGGTTGAGCGTCGACAGGAACAGTCGCCCACCCGGCTTGAGAAGATCGGCGCAGGCGCGGATCACGCTGGACGGATCGGGAACGTGTTCGAGCATTTCCAGACACGTGATCACGTCGAATTGGCCGGCCATTTCCCCGACCAGCGATTCGACGCTGACTTCGCGATAGTCGACCTCGAGACCACTTTCGAGCAGGTGCAAGCGCGCGACATCGAGTACGGCAGCGGCAAGATCGATACCGATCACATTGGCACCGGCCCGTGCCAGCGCTTCGCTGAGCAAACCACCACCACAACCGACATCAAGCACCCGCGCACCGTTCAAGGCGACGCGCTCCGCGATATAGCCGAAGCGCACCGGATTCAGGTCGTGCAAGGGCCGTGATTCACCATCGGCATCCCACCAACGGTTGGCGAGGCGCTCAAACTTGGCCACTTCAGCCGGATTGACGTTGACCGTATTCATCGGCTCATGCTGTGGCAATGCGATCGCGCCAGCGTCGCGCCTTGGTCAGGATCTCGACCTTGTCCATGCCGATCAGCTCGCGATCGCGCAGTTTGCGCTGGCCTGCAATCCAGACATCGCTGACCTGATGGCGTCCAGCCGCATAGATGAGCTGCGAGACCACGTTGTAGATCGGCTGGCTCTCGATCGTGCCGAGATTCACCGCGGCCAGATCGGCCTGCTTGCCAACCTGGATCGAACCGATCTGATCCTGCCAGCCAAGTGCCCGGGCTGAGCCCATCGTCGCTGCGCGCAGCACGTTTTCCGCACTCATAGCCGCCGCATCGTCGGCGATCAATTTGCCAACCAGGGCCGCCGAACGCATCTCGCCAAACAGGTCGAGATCATTGTTCGAGGCACAACCATCGGTGCCGATGGCCAGATTGATTCCAGCACGCCGAATCGCCTCGGCCGGACAGAAGCCGCTGAGCAGCTTCATGTTCGATTCGACGTTATGCACGATCGAAACGCCACTCGCGGCGCAATCGTTGATCTCGGCCTCGGTAAGCTGGGTCATGTGCACGGCGATCAGGCGCTCGTTGACGAGACCGATCTGCTTGAGTCGCGCCAGCGGGCGCATACCGAAATCGCGCAGGCTGACATTGATCTCATCGGCAGTCTCGTGCAAATGCAGGTGGACCGGCAGATCAAGCTGATCCGATAGCAGATGGATGCGCTCAAAGCTTTCGTTGGACACCGTATAGGGCGCGTGTGGCGCGAACGCCGTGCCAAGCAATGCCTTGCCACGCAGTTCGTCGTGGACAGCGAGCGCCTTGTCGAAATATTCGTCGCGACTTTGCGCCCACGCGGTCGGAAACTCGATCACCGGCAAACCGATCAGGCTGCGGAAACCGAACTTGGCATAAGTCGCCGCCTGTACATCAGGAAAGAAATAGTTTTCGTTGCAGCAGGTCGTGCCGCCGCGAATCATCTCGGCAATAGCCAGTTCGACGCCATCACGGACGAACTCCGGCCCCATCACCCGGGCTTCGGCCGGCCATACATGGTCCTTGAGCCAGACCATGAAGGGCACATCATCGGCGAGCCCGCGCATCAGGGTCATCGGATTGTGCGTGTGACCGTTGACCAGGCCGGGAATCAGTGCGTGCTCGCCGAGTTCGGCACGTTCACGCGGCTCGAATTGCTGGCGCGCCTCGGCGATTGGCAGGATCGCAACGATGCGATCGGCATCGACGACGACCGCATGCGATTCGAGCACGGTTCCTTGTGGCTCGATCGGGATAACCCAGCGCGCCTCGATCTGCAGATCAACGGGTGTTGACGTAGTCATGCGTGCTCGATCACTTGACCCGGCCGACATACTCGCCGGTGCGCGTATCGACCTTGATCACTTCATTCTGGTTGACGAACAGCGGCACGCGTACGACAGCGCCGGTTTCGAGTTTCGCTGGCTTGCCGCCGCCGCCCGAAGTATCGCCACGCACACCCGGATCGGTTTCGATGATCTCCAGCTCGACGAAGTTCGGAGGCGTCACATTGAGCGGAGCGCCGTTCCACAGGGTGAGGATGACCATCTCGTTGCCCTTGAGCCATTTCGCCGCATCAGCCACGGCATTCTCGTCGGCGGCGATCTGCTCGTGATTGGTCGGATGCATGAAGTGCCAGAACTCGCCGTCCGAATATAGAAACTCCATATCGGTGTCGATGACATCGGCCGCCTCGACCGTATCGGTCGATTTCATCGTCATTTCGACGGTGCGGCCGTTTTGCAAATTGCGGTACTTGACCCGGGTAAACGCCTGACCCTTGCCCGGCTTGATGAAATCGGTGTCGATGATCGTGCACGGGTGGCCGTCAACGATGATCTTGAGACCGTTCTTGACGTCATTCATTCCATGTGTGGCCATGGAGAGCTCCTGTTGCTTGAGGACAAGCCGCTCGTTTCAAAGCAGCTACAATGGGGAATTCGTTGACCGGGATACCCGGAACCGATCGACAATGATACCTGCAAGCCCGCCCATCTCACAGATTTCCGTTCCCCGATCCGGCAATCGCGCCACGCCCTGGCAGCAGCTATGGCGCGATGCGATCACCGACCCGCACGAGCTGCTGCGCCTGCTCGGTCTGGAGTCGCGATCCAGCGAACTGCTTGCCAATGCCGACACCGGCTTTTCCGTGCGCGTGCCACGCGGTTTTGCCGCGCGCATGCGCCATGCCGATGCCACAGATCCGTTGCTGCTGCAGGTTCTGCCCGGTGCCGATGAACTCTCCGTCACGCCGGGCTATTCAACCGATGCGGTAGGTGATCTTGATGCCAGGGCCGCAACCGGAGTGCTGCACAAATATCAGGGCCGCGCCCTGCTGATCGCTACCGGATCCTGCGCCATCAACTGCCGCTACTGTTTCCGCAGGCACTTTCCTTACGCTCAGGAAACCGCCGCAAGCGGACAATGGCGCGCGGCCATCGAATATCTGGCAAGCAACGACTCGATCAGCGAGGTCATCCTCTCAGGCGGCGATCCGCTCTCGCTGTCGACGCCCAAACTTGCCGAGCTGACCGGTGCGCTTGCCGACCTTGCCCATGTGCGTCGTCTGCGCATCCATAGCCGCTTGCCCATCGTGCTGCCGGAACGTGTCGATGCGGAGTTGTGCGACTGGCTGCACAGACTGCCGCTGCAGAAAGTCCTCGTCCTGCACGCCAATCACGCCAACGAAATCGACGATTCCGTGATCAAGGCCTGTCGAAAATTGACAGCAGCCGGGGTCACTTTGCTGAACCAGTCGGTATTGCTGAGGCACATCAATGATACGGTCGACGTGCTGGCTGCGCTTTCCGAGCGATTGTTCGACTGCAATGCCTTGCCCTACTACCTGCATCAGCTCGATCGGGTTCAGGGCGTGGCCCACTTTGAGGTGTCCGATCAGGAAGCGGTCAGGTTGATTGATGGCCTGCGCAACCGGTTGCCCGGCTATCTGGTGCCGCGACTTGTCCGCGAAACGGCGGGTGCAACCAGCAAACTCCCGATCGGGCACACGAGGTAAGCAAAAGGTTTCCGGAATCGTGAACTTCGCTGAATATCCGCCAGAGTATGGAAATAAGCGCATGAATCCGGTACAAGTTCCTGCCCTGACCGCTGCTCGCCCGGTGATCAGTTGTGCTCTGCGCACCTCCCTGAAAGCGCCTCCCAAATGACCAAACCAGACAACGTGATCAAGCTGCTGCTGATCGAGGATTCAGCCGACGAGGCGGAACAGATCATCAGCATGCTCCGCAATGGCGGTATCGCCGTGCGCCCGTCGCGGGCCAGCAATGAAGCCGAGCTCGAAGATCTGCTCGAGCGCCAGACACCCGACATGATCCTCGCCAACCTGCACAGCAAGGACCTGCCCCTGCGTTCGACTGCTGAAGCCGTCAACCGTACCGGCAAGGATATTGGCCTGGTCGTCTACGCCAGCAACGTCAGCGACAATGATGTTGTCGAGGCATTTCGCGACGGTGCCCGCTCACTGGCCTTGCAGAGTCGCCCCGACCACCTGCAGATGATCGTCCGCCGCGAATTCGAGGCCCTGATCATGCGTCGCAGCGTGCGTCGCCTCGAAAATGCACTACGCGAATCAGAGCGGCGCTGCAGCGACTTGCTCGATTCCTCACGCGATCCAATCGCCTATGTGCACGAGGGCATGCATGTGCGAGCCAATCGCGCTTATCTGGAAACATTCGGCTACGAGGATTTCGAAGACATCGAAAGCATGTCGATCCTCGACATGGTGGCTGCCGATGACGCCGATGACTTCAAATCCCTGCTCAAGCGCTTGTCCAAGGGTGAAAAACCGCCACAGAAGCTGAATCTCAAGGCGCAGCGTGCCGATGGCGAAATTTTCAACGCGGTCATGGAATTCGCCGAGGCCATGTACGAAGGCGAGGCCTGTCAGCAGATCGTATTCCGCCAGCAGGAAACCGATCCTGCAACAAGCGAAGAGCTTGAAGCCTTGCGCAGCAAGGATCTGGTCACCGAGCTGTTCAACCGGCAATACCTCACCAACGGGCTGGATCAGGTGGTCGCTGCGGCCAATGCCGGCAAGTCCGACCAGGCTCTGATTCTTCTGGAACTGGACAATGCCAGATCGGTTCGTGACAGCATTGGACTCGGCAATACCGACCTGCTGCTCGGCGACATGGCCAACCTGTTGCGCCGTCATCTCGCTGAAACCGATATCCCGGGACGTCTTGGTGAATACACCTTCGGCATTCTTGTTCAGGATCGGAACATCGAGGCGCTCGAAGGGTTCTGCGAGACACTGCGCAAAGCGTTCGAAGAGCGCATCTTCGAGATCGGAAAGAATTCGATCAACTTGACGATGAGCGTCGCCGCCAGTTTGATCGGCGAGAAAGCAACCGGCGGCAACGCCGTGCTCGATCAGGCCTCGGCGACATTGCGCGCCATTCAGGCCGAGGGCGGAAACATCGCCCGGGTCTTCGATCCGGCAGCCAAGGACAAGGCAGACGCGGAGAAGAACCGCCACTGGCTGAAGCTGATCAAGGATGCCCTGGTCAACGACGGCTATCTGCTCTATTTCCAGCCGATCATCAGTCTGCAGGGCGCGGAAGGTGATTACTACGAAATCCTGCTGCGCATGAAAGGCCCCAAGGGCGAGATACTGCCCGGATTCTTCATGCCGATCGCCGAGCAATACGGTCTGCTCCCGCAACTCGATCGCTGGGTCATCAGCTCGGCCATTCGAGCCCTCGCCGAACGCGAGCAGAGCGGCCACAAGACGACGTTCTTCATCAAGCTGTCACCCCAATCGCTGGATGACCAGACCTTGCTGCCGTGGATCGCCCTGCAGTTGAAGAATTCCCGTCAGCGCGGCGATGCGTTGGTTTTCGAGATGCCCGAAAGCAAGGTGGTGACCAGCCTGAAGCCCGCTCGTGCCTTTGTCCGCGGTCTCGAACAACTGCATTGCGGCTTCGCCCTGGAACAGTTCGGCTCCGGCCTCAATTCGTTCCAGTTGCTCAAGCATATTCCGGCGCGATACCTGAAAGTCGATCGCAGCTACATGGCCGACTTGCCGAAAAACAAGGAAAACCAGGAGCGCATCAAAGCCATGTGCGATCAGGCCCATAACGCGGGCAAGTTGACCATCGCCGAATTTGTCGAAGATGCGGCAAGCATGTCGATTCTGTTTTCCTGTGGCATCAATTTTGTCCAGGGCAACTTTCTGCGCGAACCCGAACAGACCATGTCCTACGACTTCGGTGGCGACTGAGCCAGCCTCCGCAAGCACCAAAAAAATGGCCCCGCGATGCGGGGCCATTTTCGTTTGCGTCTGTGCTTCGTGATTACCGCCCGGCACGCAATGCGGCGATACGCTCCTCAATCGGCGGATGGCTGGAAAACAGCTTGCGCATGCCGCCACCGGCGATACCGAACGCCTGGATTGCCTTGGGCAGATTGTTCTCTCCATGACCTTGCGCCAAGCGCGACAGCGCGGCGATCATCTTGTCCTTGCCCGAGAGTCGAGCGCTACCGGCATCTGCGCGAAACTCGCGCCAGCGCGAGAATGCCATGATCACGATCGAGGCAAGCATGCCGAGACCGATCTGCAGGGCGATGACAATGGCGAAATAGGCCATTCCACCGCCGCCTTCACGATTGCCGCTGATGGCACGGTCGATCACCGTGCCGATGACCCGGGCAAGGAAGATCACGAAGGTGTTGAGAACGCCCTGCAACAAGGTCATGGTGACCATGTCGCCATTGGCCACGTGGCTGACCTCATGAGCAAGTACCGCCTCGATTTCGTCACGACTCATTTGCTGAAGCAGGCCCGTGCTGACCGCGACCAGTGCGTTGTTGCGTGAAGCGCCGGTGGCGAACGCATTCATCTCCGGCGCATCGTAGATGGCGACTTCGGGCATGCCGATACCGGCTCCCTGAGCCTGTCGACGAACCGTCGAGAGCAACCACGACTCGGTCGGATTCGTCGGGTTTTCGATGACTTTCGCACCGGTCTGCCATTTGGCAACCCATTTTGACATGGCCAGCGAAATGAACGATCCGCCAAAACCGATCACGGCCGAGAGGATCAGGATGCCTTTGAAGTTGATGCCGGTCTTGCTGTAGGTGTAGGTGTCGATGCCAAACAGCTTGACGATAATGGTCAGCAGTACCATTACGGCCAGGTTGGTAGCGACAAATAGCAGGATACGACGCATGGTTTTCTCGCTTGATGATCAGATAAGGGATGATGCCTTCGAAATGAGATGGTTGGGTAAACTGCAAGGGATTTCAAGCAAATAGCCCGACTATCGACCGTTGCCCATGACCGAGGTTCCTCAGCCGGTTTCGAAAACCGCATGCGCGCGGCCCGTGCGTGGCCGTTTTGCGCCCTCGCCAAGCGGAAATCTCCACTTCGGTTCGCTGGTAGCCGCACTCGGCAGTTGGCTGCGAGCGCGCTCACTGGGCGGCACTTGGATCGTGCGCATGGAAGATATCGACAGCGTACGTTGCGTAGAGGGCGCAGCGGCACGAATTCTCGCCTCACTTGCCGCTTTCGGACTTGAGTCAGACGAAGCCGTGGTCTGCCAAAGTGAGCGTCTGCCACTTTACGAATCGGCGCTGCAGAAGCTGAAGGCGGCTGGTCATGCATATCCTTGCCGCTGCAGTCGCAACGACCTCGCCAGCTTCAACGGCATCCATCCGGCCCAATGTGTGCCGCACGCGCGTTCCACATCACCGGCCTGGCGCTTGCGGGTGGGCCGTCAAAGCATCACGTTTCGCGATGCAGTTTTCGGAGAGGTCCGACAAGATCTGGATCGCGAGGTCGGCGATTTCGTCCTGCGCCGCGCGGATGGAACGTTCACCTATCAGCTTGTGGTTGTCGTCGATGACGCCGAGCAAGACATCAATGAGATCGTGCGCGGAGCCGATCTGCTCGATTCCACGCCGCGTCAGATCCATCTGCAGCAACTGCTGGGCCTGCCTTCGCCGGACTACCTGCATCTGCCTGTTGCGCTTGATCCCAAGGGTCGCAAACTCAGCAAGCAAGATTGCGATCGACCGGTCGATGGATCCAACCCCTTGCCGGCCTTGCGCGAAGCACTTGCCTTTCTCGGCCAGCCCATCCCGGCTTTCCATCGTGTCGATGCGCTTCTGCAAGCGGCTGCAGCCCGCTTCGATGTCGCTGCCATACCAACATCCCGACCCGCACATGTCGCAATGCAGAAGGACTAAACTGCCGCAAGCAGGCACAATCCCGCGCTGAGGCCAGCATCGCCCCACGCAGATCATTCAATGGAAAGGAGAACAGCATGACCGCACGCGTAGCCCTCGTCACGGGTGGAATCGGTGGTATCGGAACGGCAATCTGCCGTCATCTCGCACAAGCGGGCCATCGTGTGGCAACCAACTATCGCGACGAGTCCAGGGCAAAGGCCTGGCAAGCCGCACAGAAGGCTGAGGGCTTTGATTTCGCGCTCGCTTCCGGTGACGTTTCCAGCGTTGAAGCCGCCGAGACGATGATCCGCGACGTCGAGAGCCAGGTCGGCCCGATCGATATCCTTATCAACAATGCCGGCATCACCCGCGATACGACATTCCACAAGATGAGCGCCCTACAATGGCAGGAGGTCATCAACACCAACCTCAACTCGTGCTTCAACGTGACCCGTCCGGTCATCGAAGGCATGCGCGCGCGCAAGTGGGGTCGCATCGTCCAGATCAGTTCGATCAACGGCCAGAAGGGTCAATACGGCCAGGCCAACTACGCTGCCTCGAAGGCCGGCATGCATGGCTTCACGATCTCGCTGGCACAGGAAAACGCGAAGTTCGGCATTACGGTGAACACGGTGTCACCGGGCTATGTGCTGACTGAAATGGTCAAGGCCGTTCCCGAAGATGTGCGTGCCAAGATCGCCGCGCAGATTCCTGTGGGTCGACTCGGCGAACCCGAGGAAATTGCCTACGCGGTCGGCTTCCTCGCCGCCGAACAGGCGTCGTGGATCACCGGCGCCAACCTGTCGATCAATGGCGGTCATTACATGGGTTGGTAAGTCTTCCGACGAGGAGTGTTCAACGCGCTCCTCGTCGTACTGCAACATGGATCAGTTGCGGCGGGTCATCGCCGCAGCGCGCATAAAACATCACCTCAGCGATGGCGCTCACACTTGCGGGCCCGCATTTTCGGTGCTGCGCAACATCGAAACTGGTGCAGCGCCGCACGATCTGATAGCGTTGCGCAATGGCCGAATTCCGCATCATCAAGAAGTACCCGAACCGTCGACTCTATGACACCGAGATTTCGAGCTACATCACGCTCGAAGAAGTGCGTCAGCTCGTCGTCGATGGCGAAAAATTCGAGGTTCGCGACGCCAAGTCAGGCACTGATCTGACCCGTTCCGTGCTGCTGCAGATCATCTCGGAACACGAAGAGCGCGGCGAACCGATGTTCACCACCGAGCTGCTTTCGCAGGTCATTCGTTTCTACGGTGATTCGCTGCAAGGCTTCATGGGCAGCTACCTCGAAAAAAGCCTGCAGGTTTTCCTCGATCAGCAACAACAGTTCCGCAGTCAGTTGAACAACATCATGGGCCGCACACCGTGGTCGATGCTCAACGACATGACCGAGCGCAACATGGACGCATGGAAGTCCATGCAGCAGGGGTTTCTGACTGATGTCGCGAACAAGGCACGTCAAGATGAACGCACTGCAAAAGCAAAGAAAGACAGCAAATCCTGAGTAGTGGAATCATCGGGAAATTTGCTGCTGTTTTACCGGATACAACCCCAACCCTGCCCTACAACCTGATCGAGAAGAAGTACTCGCTACTTCTCTCTCGTCTGCAGCCGTGGAAGCCGACCAATGAATCAGCCTATTGCCCTCGTCACCGGTGGAATCGGCGGACTGGGAACGGAAATTTGCCGTTACCTTGCGCGCTCCGGAAAGCGTGTCATCGCCGCGGATCTTGGCTCACGCCAGGAGCGCGTCGAGGCGTTTCTCGAAGAGGTCAGCGAATTTCCGCAGGACATCCTGTTCGAACCGCTCGATGTTTCCGATCATGCGGGCTGTACTGCCACGCTGGCCGCCATCAGTGAACGCCACGGACCTATTTCGATCCTCGTCAACGCCGCCGGAATCACGCGCGATACCAGTCTGCGAAAGATGTCCGAGCAGCAATGGTCGGATGTGCTCACGGTCAACCTCGATGGCGTCTTCAATACCTGTCGCGCCCTGATCGATGGCATGACCGAACGCGGCTTCGGTCGTATCGTCAACATCTCCTCGGTCAACGGCCAGACCGGCCAGTTCGGCCAGACCAACTACTGCGCAGCCAAGGCCGGCATGCATGGTTTCACCATGGCTCTGGCTCGCGAAGTCGCGCGCAAGGGCGTGACCGTCAACAGCGTCTCACCGGGCTATTGTGAAACGGCCCTGGTCATGGCCGTTGCGGAAAACGTGCGTGAACAGATCATCAGCAATATTCCGGTCGGGCGTCTCGGCAAGCCATCGGAAATCGCCCGCGTCGTCGACTTCCTTTGCGCCGACGACTCCGCCTTCATCACCGGCGCGAACATCCCGGTGAATGGCGGCTACTTCATGGACTTTTGAGCGGAACCGGCGGAGCTCGGCTACCAGATCAAATCGGCGGGGACATCGTCTTCGGCAGGGGCATCGGGATCACATAGCAGGATCAATGCTTCGGCACTGATTTCACCCACCTGTTCACCGATTTCGCGGGTCACCAGCAGGTAGCGACCGCGTTGCTGGACGATGGCCAGTTCTCCGGCATTGACCTGGACCAATTGCTCGGCGGTGCAATAGACGCGACGAATCTTGTCACCATGCGGAAAATGCCGGGCAATTTCGGCCTCTCCCCTGTTCAGTGCCTTGCCTGCGAGCAGGGCGGCCAGTTTCTGCTTGCGCTCGGCTTTCTCCTTCGCGCGCTGCTCGGCCTGCTTCTTTTCCAGATCACGTTGCTCGCGTTCGGCGCGATCGCGCAGCCCGTAGGCACGAGCGAGGTCGATTTCTTCCTGATTGCGTGCAGGTTTTGGCGCCGCCCCAGTGGGCGGTCGCGTTGCCGAGCGCTTCTTTCCTGCAGAGCGCGGCGGACGATTGGCAGGCTTTGCCTGTGCCTTGAGTTTGCTCACAAGGCCGCTTTTCAGCAGTTGGTCACGCAGGGAATCAGCCATGGTCTTTGCTGCGATCGTTGCGGTCAGTAATGGGGAGGTGGCGGCTCGTTGCTGACATCATTGCCGAGCGTCGAACGCAAACCAGAGAGGTCGGAACGCAGGTGCTCGAGTTCGCGACGCATTGTCAGCATGGCCTGATCCTGCATGGACACGGCGTTATTCAATGCCGTCACTGCATCGTCGATGAAGGCAAAACGCACTTCAAGCTCAGTCAATCGCTCTTCCAGAGAACTCATGCGCGCGGCAAATCTTCAATCAAGTGCCGGCCATGGCGTGCTCCGAGGCTGCCTGCGGCTTCGCTTGCGGCCAGGGCCAGATCGGCACTCGCCATTTCACGGACAAGCTCGGCAAAGCTGGTTTTGGGTTTCCAGCCAAGCTTTTCGCGGGAAAAACTCGGATCGCCAAGCAAGGTTTCGACTTCAGCGGGTCGGTAATATTTTGGATGGATGCGCAGCAGGGTTTCGCCAACCTGAATTTTCGCATTGGCTGTACGCACCTCGGCGACGACGGCGATTTCATCGGCACCCTGGCCTTTGAACTCGACTTCCACTCCCATTTCGCGCGCGGCAAGGACAACGAACTCGCGCACCGAATGCTGGATGCCGGTTGCGATCACGTAGTCATGCGCCTGTTCCTGCTGCAGGATCATCCATTGCGCTTCCACGTAGTCGCGCGCATGGCCCCAGTCGCGGCGTGCATCGAGATTGCCGAGATAGAGACACTGCTGCAGTCCAAGGATGACCCGTGCCAGTCCACGCGTGATCTTGCGCGTGACGAAGGTTTCGCCACGAATCGGCGATTCGTGATTGAACAGGATGCCGTTGCAGGCAAACATGCCGTAAGCCTCACGGTAGTTGACCGTGATCCAGTAGGCGTAGAGCTTGGCCACGCCGTACGGTGAGCGCGGGTGGAATGGGGTGGTCTCACGCTGCGGCGTTTCCTGGACCAGGCCGTAGAGTTCCGAGGTCGATGCCTGGTAGATGCGGCAGCGCTCACTCAGACCGAGGATTCGCATCGCCTCGAGCAGGCGTAGCGTGCCAAGACCATCGGCGTTGGCCGTGTATTCGGGCTCCTCGAACGAAACCGCGACATGACTTTGCGCAGCCAGATTGTAGATCTCGTGCGGCTCGACTTCCTGGACCACGCGCATCAAGCTGGTCGAGTCGGTCAGATCGCCGTAATGCAGGGTCAGCGCCGGCCCTTTCTCATCGAGCTCGCTGTACAGATGATCGATGCGCTCGGTGTTGAACGACGAGGCACGGCGCTTGAGGCCATGTACTTCGTAGCCTTTTTCGAGCAGGAATTCGGCCAGGTAAGCTCCATCTTGTCCGGTGATTCCAGTAACCAACGCGCGCTTCTTTGCCATTGATGATTCTGCTTTCAGAGGGGATTGGCGACCACGCGGGTCGGCACAGGATTGTCGATGTTAGCGAGCGTGCGCACCGAGGTACAGCGTTGCCGCCAGTCCCGGGTTAGCGCGGTTTCCTGATGCTGCGCCCGCGGCCAATGCCATAGTAGGCCAGGCCGGCCGATTCGATCACCGATGGCTCGAAAATGTTGCGTCCGTCAAAGATCACTTTTTCCTTCAACGAGCCAGCCAGGCGAGCCAGATCCGGACTGCGGAACGCCTTCCATTCGGTGACGACCACGAGCGCATCCGCGCCTTCAAGAACGGCGTACTGGGAATCGCAAAGCTCAAGGTCATCGCGCTTGCCATAGATTCGCAGGACTTCCTCGTGCGCTTCCGGATCGAAAGCCCGGACGCGCGCCCCGGCCGCCCACAATTGCTCCAGCAAGGTACGACTCGGCGCCTCACGCATGTCATCGGTATTCGGCTTGAAAGCCAGACCCCACAACGCAAACGTGCGGCCTTTCAAATCACCCTTAAAGTGCTCATCGATGAGACTGTGCAGGCGCTTCTTCTGTATTGCATTGGTCGCTTCGACGGCGCTCAGTACGAGCGGCTCGTAGTCATGGCTGCGCGCAATATGCTCCAGCGCCTTGACGTCTTTCGGAAAACACGAGCCACCGTAACCGGCACCCGGATAAATGAAGTGATAGCCGATGCGTGGATCCGAACCAATGCCGAGGCGGACCTGTTCGACATCCGCGCCAACACGTTCGGCGATATTGGCAATCTCGTTCATGAAACTGATTTTTGTGGCCAGCATCGCATTGGCCGCGTATTTGGTCAGCTCGGCTGAACGCACATCCATCTGCACGATGCGATCGTGGCTACGATTGAACGGCGCGTACAGCGCACGCAAGGCAGAGGTTGCCGACGCGCTGCCGCTGCCAATGATGATTCGTTCCGGGCGCAAACAATCCTGTACCGCATCGCCCTCCTTGAGAAATTCCGGGTTGGAAATCACCTCGAACTTGATCGTGCAACCGCGACTAGCGAGCTCAGCCGCAATCGTTGCCTGCACGCGATCAGCCGTGCCAACCGGCACAGTCGACTTGTTGACGATGACTGCCGGCTCGGAAAGCGTGGAACCGATGGTTCGCGCGACATCGAGAACATGGCTGAGATCGGCGCTGCCGTCTTCATCCGGTGGCGTCCCGACCGCGATGAAGATGATTTCGCCATGAGCGATGGCTTTCGCGGCATCGGTAGTGAATTGCAATCGTCCCGCTGCGTGGTTTTCGACAACCATCGGCGTCAGACCCGGCTCGAAGATCGGAATTTCACCCCGCTCCAGGCGCGCGACCTTGAGGGCGTCGACATCGACGCAGATCACTTCGTTGCCAACTTCAGCCAGACAAGTTCCAGTCACCAGACCGACGTAACCGGTTCCAAATATTGCGATACGCATCCACTCAACTCCTGATCGATTGCGTCAAAGGTTCATCACTGCCTTTGCACCCCGCAAAACAAAGAAGGCGCGCCGCAAAACGGCACGCCTTCCTGTTGTCACGACTTGGCTGTTTACTTCTTCTCTGCCGGGGCCGGCGCTGCCTTGGCGGCTTCCGTCTCGATCGAGATCAGCTTGACGTCGAAGATCAGGGTAGCGTTTGGCCCGATCGTCGGCGGTGCATTTTCGCCATAGGCCAGCTCGGCTGGAATGACCAGCTTGTACTCGGAACCAACGGGCATCAACTGCAGACCTTCGGTCCAGCCCTTGATCACACCGTTCAGCGGGAAGGTCGCCGGCTGACCACGATCAATCGAGCTATCGAACTTTGTGCCGTCAATCTTGGTTCCGGTGTAGTCGACTTTGACCGTATCGGTTTCTTTCGGCTTCGGACCGTTGCCCTGCTTGATCACTTCATACTGCAGACCGGATTCAGTCGTTTTTACACCGGCCTTGGCTTTGTTCTTGGCCAGGAAGGCCTCACCTTCTTTCTTGTTCTTTTCTGCGGCGACCTTCTCGTCAGCCACACGCTTGGCCTGAAGCTTCTTCATGAACTCCTGGCGGATCTCCTGACCCTCTTCCTGAGTCATCAACGACTTGCCGCCGTTGAACTCGTCCTGCAAGGCCTGGATGACAACCTTGAGGTCGAGCTCGTCTTTGATCTGGGTAAGGCCACGGCCGACATCGGCACCGACCATGTAGCTGACTTTATCTTTTTCGGTCTTCAGCGAAGCATCGATGGCCAGGGCATTTCCGGCAACGAATATCGAAGTCAGCGCTGTAGCGATGAGGGTCTTGCGGACAAAACGGGTCATGTATGGGACTCCTGGGTAGAGCGATTGAGGACGGCTGCTGGCCACCGGACAGGGATCTCTGCGTCAAGCGGGCCGCATATTGTGAATGCGCCCGCCCGTGATGGCAAACAGCAGCGAAAAGGACATGGATTGAGCTTGAACGCCGCCATGCTCGCACTGAGAACATGAACAGAGGTCGGGGTTCCCGAAATTTACTGAATGGCACGAACGCTTTTGTTCATCCTGGCAGAGCTCAGTGAGCGTGCTGCCCCGCCATATTGCATTGGCCCTGCTTCTCCAGCGATCGAATCTTTTCCCGACTCTCGATCCAGCGAATTTCTGCCGGAAGGCGTGGCGCTTGTTACGCGGCTCGGCCAGCCCAGGCCCTGGGGCAACGCTGATCAAGTGGCGCAATCGTCACGACGCCTGTCTGCGTGCAGATCGCGGCGCGCTGGCGCAGATGCACTGACCGTGTCGGCAACTGCTCCTGCGTTGTGCTGCACATGGATGTGCGAAGGTCGCGTGCGCAGGATGCGCAGGAGCGACCTCTCGACCGCTTGTTCCCAACGCGGTTCTACCGCCTCCATCCATGGAGGCGTACCTCCTGCATCCATGCAGTCGCTTCAAGCCAGCGCAACAATGAGCTGCGCGCAGACAGGTGTCGTCTAACCGATTGTTTTTGTTGAAACAGGTGGCATCCAGAAGGTCCGCCAGCCGCACCGCGCGGCTGGTCAAGGCAACCAGCCTTCACTTCGCCACGCAGCACGACCGGCGAACCTTCTGAATGCCATGACGGTTG
>NZ_DASSYD010000145.1:0-13955 GCF_035703485.1 Dokdonella sp.
TGAAACAGGTGGCATCCAGAAGGTCCGCCAGCCGCACCGCGCGGCTGGTCAAGGCAACCAGCCTTCACTTCGCCACGCAGCACGACCGGCGAACCTTCTGAATGCCATGACGGTTGGGCCACTTGATCAGCGTTGCCTTAACCGCACTCCAGCGGCAGATCCGAATGACCACAACGCCGCGCTATGCTTGTCGAATGATGGAAATGAAAAGGCTACTGGCAATCAGGCTTGTCGCGTGCGATGACGGCCGCTTCGACTTGCGCGGCAGATCCTGATGCGCCTGTTCTGGTCATGCTTGGCGTTGTTCATCGTCACAGCCGGAATTGCCTTTGTTGGTTCAAGCCATGTGTCGAACGGGGATGGCACTTCGCGTCTGCCTGTCGCTGCGATTCACTCGAAGCCGCCTCAGATCGCGCCAGATCCCCAAGATCCGCCAAAATCTGCGCAGATCGTGAAGTCTGCGCCACAGTCGATTGTCAGCGGCAAGCAAATGACGGCCGAGGATGCGATCGATCCACTCGCGCTGGCGCGCTCGTTGCTGCATGTCGAGTACTCCGAGCAAGCCTGTCTGGCCGGTACGGCAAAAGCTGCGCGGCCACAGGCAATGGCCATCCATCGCTGGACGGATGCCAATGGCATCATCCATTTTTCTGACCAGCCTCCGAGTGGCAGCACCAGCGGTCATCGGCGAATCGAGGTTCAAGGCCTGCCACCGATCGTGGTTCACGCCAGTGGCTATGACGTCAATATTCCAGACGATCTCAACCAGAATGCGGTTTCGGCAGCGCAGGCGATTGATCGCGTGTTGCGCGAAACCCTGGGTATCAAAGGCGATCCGGGCCTGGTCCTGAATATCGAGTTCATCGCCTCAGCCAAGGCCTGGGCCGCGCGTTCAGGCAGTCCGGCCATGCTCAATGCGGCAGGAACGTATTCGACGGCGGACCGAACCATTCATATTCGCCTGCAAAACGACAAGGAGTCGAACTTCCTCATTCTGCGCCACGAGATTACCCACGCACTGGTACACGAGCGGATCGGTCGCTTGCCGACGGCGATCAACGAGGGGTTGGCCGGCTATTTCGAACACATCAAGGTCGCCGGCATGGGTGCGCAGATTGCGCTCTCCGAGTCGCGCAGATCGCTGGCATCGGCGCGGATCGAGGGCAATGGGCAGGATGAGTTGATCGATCTGCTGGCCCACGAAGGCGTCAGTTTCTATGCGGCCGGGCGAGAACAGCGTTACCTGCGTGCATTCGGTCTCGTTGCAATGCTGATGCAGACACCTGCGGGCAGGGCATCCCTGGGCGCGGTTCTGGATGCCCAGCGTCGGCATCCCTGCGTGCCGATAGAGGCAGAACGTATCCTTGATGCAAACTATCCCGGAGGCTTGCCGGCGATGGCCCTGGCCTGGGCCGACTGGCTGAACAATCCGCCTTCTTCGGTGCAGGCGTTTTGATCGAAGCAATTTCTCGCAGCCCGGCCGGCCTTGCCCCAGGTCCTTGAATCCATTACCATCCGCGCCCCTTCGTCTGTCCAGCGACGAAGATTCTTGCCTCACCGTTTGTCGGGAGGCTGTCCCCGCACAAGAGTTGCGGACATCCACAAGGATTACCCATGCGTCATTACGAAGTCGTTTTTCTGGTCCATCCGGATCAGAGTGAGCAAGTGCCAGCCATGATCGATCGTTACAAGACGATGATCGAAGCGGATGGCGGCAAGATCCATCGCCTTGAAGATTGGGGTCGCCGTCAGTTGGCATTCCCGATGGAGCATCTGGCCAAGGCCCACTATGTTCTGATGAACATCGAAGTCAGTCAGACGGTGCTCGATGAGCTGCTGTCCGGTTTCCGTTTCAACGATGCCGTGTTGCGCCATCTGGTGATCAAGACCAAGGAAGCCGTCACCGAGATGTCGGCCATCATGAAGAACAAGGATGACAAGGGCGACCGCCGTCGTCGTGACGATGATGGTAGTGATTCCGATGATCGCCCGAGCCGTAGTTCGCGCTCGGATGACGATTCATCCGACGACGATTCGGATGATTCCGACTCTGATTCCAAATCCGCCAGCGCCGAATAATCGATCCCGACTTCAGGAGTTGTTCCCATGTCCAAGTTCTTCCGCCGCAAGAAGTTCTGCCGCTTTACCGCCGAAGATGTTGTCGAGATCGATTACAAGGATCTCAACCTGCTTCGCCAGTACGTTACCGAAACCGGCAAGATCGTGCCGAGCCGCATCACCGGCACCAAGGCACGCTACCAGCGCCAGCTCGCCGTTGCCGTTCAGCGCGCACGCTTTCTTTCCCTGCTTCCGTACAGCGACAGTCATTAATCCGACTTTCTGACATTCGATCTGCCTCGCTGAGGCAGATCGATTCGGACAGCGCAAGCTGCGTCGGCTGTGCCGACGCTAACGAATTGGAGTTACCCCAATGCAATTGATTCTTCTGCAGAAAGTTAAAAACCTCGGCAATCTCGGTGACAAGGTCACGGTGAAGCCGGGTTATGGCCGCAACTATCTCGTGCCGCAAGGCAAGGCCGTTCCGGCAACCGCCGGCAATCTCGAAGATTTCGAGGCTCGCCGTGCGGAATACGAGGCCAAGGCCAACCAGCTGCTCGGTGGTGCCGAGGCACGCAAGGCGAAGTTTGATGCCTCTGAAGGCGTCACCATCTCGGTCAATGCCAGTACCGAAGGCAAGTTGTTCGGTTCGGTCGGTCCGCGTGATATCGCCGAGGCATTCACGTCCGCGGGCCTGGCCCTGGACAAGAACGAAGTGGTTCAGGGTGAAGGCCCGATCCGTCATATCGGCGAGTTTGAAGTGCGTATTCATCTGCACGCCGATGTTGAATCGCTGGTCAAGGTCATCGTCGTTCCGGACAAATAAACCGCAACGCATTCGCGTGATCGAAAAAGGGCGCCTTGTGGTGCCCTTTTTCATTGGCCGATGGGAATCTGCACAGCTTATGCACAGGGTTGTTCTCTATTGGTGAGACGCCGGGCTGCGTATGATCAACGGTCGACGTCACTTTGATTCAGGCCTCACCCCATGGTTACTTTCGCCGAACGCAAACCCGCCCCGAACATCGAGACCTTGCGTGTACCGCCGCATTCGATCGAAGCCGAACAGGCAGTGCTTGGCGGTCTCATGCTGGCACCGGACTCCTGGGAGAAAGTGGCCGACCGCATTGGCGAGGATGATTTCTATCGGCGTGATCACCGCATCATTTTTCGTGCGATTGCCACGCTCAGCGAAAAGGACCAGCCCTGCGATGCGGTGACTCTCGGCGAATGGTTTGAAGCGCAGGGCATGTCCGATCAGGTTGGCGGCATCGCCTATGTCATCGAGCTCGCCAACTCGACGCCGAGTGCGGCCAATATCGTCGCTTATGCCGATATCGTGCGCGAAAAGTCGGTGCTGCGGCAGTTGATCGACACGGGTACCGAAATTGCCGGTGATGCGTATCAACCTGAGGGGCGTGGCAGCCAGGAGCTGCTGGAAACCGCCGAGCAGAAGGTATTCAAGATTGCCGAAGCCGGTTCACGCGGGCGCAAGGGTTTCGTCTCGATGCGCTCGGCGGTCAAGGATGCCTTCCAGATCCTTCACCACCGTTACGAGAATCGCGGCTCGATTACCGGTTTGCCAACCGGCTACAACGATCTCGATGAAATGACCACGGGCCTGCAACCGTCCGACCTGATCATCATTGCCGCACGCCCGTCGATGGGCAAAACCGCGCTGGCCCTGAACATGGCCGAAAATGCGGCGATGCGCACAAAGAAAGCCGTCGCCGTTTTCTCGATGGAAATGTCGTCCTCTCAGCTTGCTTTCCGTCTGATTTCCTCGATGGGCCGGATCAATCAGCAGCATCTGCGTACCGGCGAGCTGGCCGAAGAAGAGTGGCCGCGTGTGACCAGTGCGATCACCATGCTCAGCGAAGCCAAGATCTTCATCGACGACACACCGGCGCTGTCGCCCGGCGAGTTGCGCGCCCGTGCCAGACGCCTCAAGCGCGAGCACGATCTCGGTCTGATCGTGATCGATTACTTGCAGCTCATGCAGGTGCCCGGGAGCAAGGAAAACCGTGCCACCGAAATTTCAGAAATTTCGCGTGGACTCAAGGCGCTTGCCAAGGAGCTCAATGTTCCGGTGATTGCCTTGTCCCAGCTCAACCGCTCCCTCGAGCAGCGCACCGACAAGAAGCCGATGATGTCGGATCTTCGTGAATCCGGCGCCATCGAGCAGGATGCCGACGTCATCATGTTCATTTACCGCGATGAGTACTACAACCCGGATTCCCCGGAAAAGGGTGTCGCGGAGATCATTATCGGCAAGCAGCGTAACGGTCCGACCGGATCGGTCAAGCTCGCCTTCCTCGGTCAGTTCACGCGCTTCGAGAATCTCGCTGCCGACCGCTACACGGAAAATTTCGAGTGAGTCGAGCGACCTGCGCGACGATTCATCTGGGTGCCCTGCGCGACAATCTGCAGCGTCTGCGTGAGCTCGCCGGTGACGCGCGGGTCATGGCCGTGGTCAAGGCTGATGGCTACGGTCACGGGCTGGAGCGCGTCGCTCGTGTTCTCGATCGTGCCGATGCGTTCGGTGTTGCCTGCATTGCCGATGGCCAGCGCCTGCGCGCCGCCGGTATTCGTCAGCGCATCGTGGTCCTTTCCGGAATCGACGAGGCGGCCGATATTGCCGAGATGCACCGGCTGGGCCTCGAATCCGCCATCCACCACGACAGTCAGATCGACTGGATTGCCGCCGATCGTGATCCACGCCTTTTGAAGGTGTGGCTGAAGATAGACAGCGGCATGCATCGGCTCGGCTTTGCGCCGGTCTTGGCAAGTGCGGCGCGCGAGCGCTTGCTGGCCTTGCCGAATGTCGATCGCGATATTGGCGTGATGACCCACTTCGCCAACTCCGATGTTTTCGGCGACGCCCAGACGGCGGCCCAGATCGCTTGCTTCGACAGCATCACGGCCGATATGCCCGGGGCAAGAACCTTGTCAAATTCCGCCGCGGTGCTTGGCTGGCCGCAGGCGCGGGGACAATGGATCCGCCCCGGTGGCTTGCTCTATGGCATCTCGGTCGTTGCCGGCAAGTGCGGTGGCGATTTTGGTTTTCGTCCGGCCATGAGCTTGTCGAGCAAACTGGTCGCAATCAATCGCATCAGCAAGGGCGAGCCGATCGGCTACGCCGCGGCCTGGACCTGTCCTGAAGACATGGATATCGGTGTCGTCCAGATCGGCTATGGCGATGGCTATCCGCGTTCGGCCGAGTCGGGAACGCCGGTGTTGATCAATGGCCGTCGCGCGCCCATCGTCGGGCGTGTTTCGATGGATCTGATCACGGTCGATCTGCGCGAGCATGGCGATGCCAAAGTCGGTGATCCGGTCATCCTGTGGGGGCAGGAACTGCCCGTCGAGGAAATCGCCGAACGTTGCGCAACCATCGGTTACGAAATCGTCTGCGGCATGACCCGACGCGTGCGTTTTGTCGAGGATCAGAACTGAAATGGCCAAGGCCAAAACCGCCTACGTCTGCAGCGAATGCGGCGGCGAGCACTCCAAGTGGCAGGGCCAGTGCGCCGAATGCGGGGTCTGGAATACGCTTTCGGAAATCGTCCTCGAACCGGCAACAAAAGCTGGCGCAGGCGCAGGCGGTGGTCGACGCGCAGGCTATGCAGGCGCTGTCGATGCGCCAAAGGTAACCCGTCTGGCCTCAATTGCCGACGAGGCTGATCAGCGCAGTGCGACTGGCATCGGCGAACTTGATCGCGTCCTCGGCGGCGGACTGGTCGGTGGTTCTGTGGTCCTCATCGGTGGTGATCCCGGCATCGGCAAGTCGACCCTGTTGTTGCAGATGCTCGGCGCCATCGGTGTACGCATGCGCAGTCTGTATGTGACTGGCGAAGAAAGCCTGGCCCAGGTCGCCGCACGCGGCCGACGCCTCGAGATCAATCTGGATGGCCTCGAAGCGCTCGCCGAAACCTCGATCGAACGGATTCTCGCCGAGGCTGCGAGCAGCAAGCCAGAAGTTCTCATTATCGATTCGATCCAGACCATCTGGACCGAGCTGCTGACCGCTGCACCGGGCTCGGTCAGTCAGGTGCGTGAATCGGCGGCGCGACTCGTGCGCTTTGCCAAGGAAAGTGGCACCAGTGTTTTCCTCGTCGGACACGTGACTAAAGAGGGCGGTATTGCCGGACCGCGCGTGCTCGAACACATGGTCGATGCCGTGCTTTATTTCGAGGGCGAATCAGGCAGTCGCTTTCGCATCCTGCGCGCGTTCAAGAATCGCTTTGGCGCGGTCAACGAGCTCGGCGTATTCGCGATGTCCGAGAAGGGCTTGAAGGAGGTGCCGAATCCTTCCGCAATCTTCCTTTCGTCGCACGCGCAACCGACCCCGGGCAGCGCAGTCATGGTCACGCGCGAAGGCACGCGTCCATTGCTGGTTGAAGTGCAGGCCCTGGTCGACTCTTCGGCCTTGCCGAATCCGCGCCGGGTAACGCTCGGTCTGGAACAGAACCGCCTGGCCATGCTCCTCGCTGTTCTGCATCGACACGGTGGAGCGGCCGTCTATGACCAGGATGTCTTCGTCAATGTGGTTGGTGGCATCCGCGTTCAGGAAACCGCAGCCGACCTGCCCGTATTGCTGGCCGTGCTATCGAGCTTTCGCGATCGCGCCTTGCCGGACAAGCTCGTGGCCTTCGGTGAAGTCGGCCTGTCTGGCGAGATTCGTCCGGTACCGAACGGCGAAGAGCGCCTGCGCGAAGCGGCGACCCACGGTTTCCGCCACGCCATCGTGCCCAAGGCCAATGCGCCGAAAAAGTTGCGCACCGGCGATCTCGAAATCATTGCCGTTGATCGATTGAGTGATGCCTTGGCCGCGACGGCGGAGATTTGAAGGAGGGGAGTGGGGAGTGGGGAGTCGAAAAGCGGTTTTCAGGAATCTGAAAGGGCCTGTAAACCATCGAGATTCCGAAAGATGCGAGGTCGAGCAAAACGAGCTTTTTCCCACTCCCGACTCCCTACTCCCCACTTCCGTCCATTCAAACCGCCCGATGCAAAACCATTTCAAGCACAAACTTGCTGCCGAAAAAGGCCAGCAGCAGCACGATCATGCCGATCAGGGTCAGGCGTACGGCGCGATTGCCGCGCCAGCCCCAGCGCCAGCGTCCGAATAGCAGGATGCCAAAGACGATCCACGAGGCGATCGAGAGAATGGTCTTGTGGGCGAGGTGCTGGGCGAACAGGTTGTCGACAAAGACGACGCCACTGACCAGGGTCAGGGTGAGGAAGGCAAAGCCCACAGCAATCAGGCGAAACAGCAAGGATTCGGTCAGTGTCAGCGGGGGCAGGGCGCGGATCAGGCCGGAATCGAGCTTGCGCCGGCGCAGGGCGCGCTCTTGCAGGGAAAGCAGGATCGCGAGCAGCGCGGCAATGCTGAGCAGGCTGTAGGCGAGCAAGGCAAAGGTGACATGCAGTTTGATCGGCCATTGCATCGGTTCGGCCAGGGTCGGTGCGGCATAGAACACATCGACACCGAGCAGCAAGGCGGCCAGCGGAAAGACAATGACGCCGAGTGCGGCCACCGGACGAAAAAGATTGACCAGCAAGGTCAGCGCGGCAACGCCGAAACCGGCGAGTGAAAGGGAAGCGAAAAAGTGCAGATCGAGCCCGCCCCGATGCATGCCGAAGATCAGGCTGGCGTGGATGAGGACTGCAATCGAGGCCAGGGCAAGACCGATGGCCCGCGCCGGAGCCCGCTCCTGCACGATCGGTACGGCAAGGACCACGGTGGCGATCAGGTAACCGACGATGGCTGATACGGAGAGCAGAACAATGGGCATGAGGGCGAGTTTCGCACAAGCCACCACGGTCTGGAATCTTCGCGGGATTCGGGTAGCTGCGACCGCTTCCTTTTCACGCTGATATACTTCGCGGCTGCATCACTGATCTTGCCTGCCCATGTTTGAGTCTCTCAGCCAACGCCTTTCTTCAACCGTCGATCGCCTGCGTGGTCGCGGTCGACTGACCGAAGCCAATATTCGCGAGTCGATGCGTGAAGTACGCATTGCCCTGCTCGAAGCCGATGTCGCCTTGCCGGTGGTCCAGGCACTGATCCAGCGCGTCCAGGTTCGCGCGATTGGTCAGGAGGTGATGAGGAGCCTGACCCCGGGTCAGGCCCTGATCAAGGTCGTTCGTGACGAATTGACCGTGGTCATGGGCACGGCCAATGCCGATCTGAACCTGGCCGCGGCTCCACCGGCGATTGTCCTCGTCGCCGGACTGCAGGGCGCTGGCAAGACCACGACCGTGGCCAAGCTTGCCCGATTCCTGCGCGAGCGCAAAAAGAAGAAGGTCATGGTCGTCAGTTGCGATGTCTACCGGCCGGCAGCCATCGAGCAGTTGCGGACCCTGGCGACTCAGGTCGAAGTTCTGTTCCATCCATCCACGGCTGAGCAGTCGCCGGTCGCAATTGCGGCAGCTGCACTCGATGCGGCGAAGAAGAATTTTGCCGATGTGCTGATCGTCGATACCGCCGGTCGCCTGCACGTCGATACCGAGATGATGGACGAGATCAAGGCCTTGCATGCCTCGCTCAATCCGGTCGAGACCTTGTTCGTGGTTGATGCCATGACCGGTCAGGATGCGGCGAATACGGCCAAGGCGTTTGCCGATGCCCTGCCGTTGACCGGCGTGGTCCTGACCAAGACCGATGGCGATGCGCGCGGTGGCGCGGCCTTGTCGGTGCGCTATATCACCGGTCGACCGATCAAGTTTGTCGGCGCGGGTGAGAAGACCGACGCCTTGGAGCCCTTCCATCCTGATCGTCTGGCCCAGCGCATCCTGGGCATGGGCGACGTGCTCTCGCTGGTTGAAGAAGTCGAACGCAAGGTCGACCAGGAGCAGGCCCAGAAGCTGGCCGAAAAGGTCATGAAGGGCAAGCGCTTCGATCTCAACGACATGAAGAGCCAGCTTGATCAGATGGTCAACATGGGTGGCATGGCCTCGCTGATGGACAAGCTGCCGGGCATGGGCGGCATGTCGGAGCAGGTCAAGTCCAAGGTCAACGACAAGCAGGTCCACCACATGATTGCCATCATCAATTCGATGACGGCGAAAGAGCGCCGTCATCCGGATCTGCTCAAGGGCTCGCGCCGCGCCCGCGTCGCCCGCGGCTCCGGTCAGCAGCCGGCCGATGTCAATCGTCTGCTCAAGCAATACCAGCAAATGCAGAAAATGATGTCCAAACTTGGCAGCGGCGGCATGAAGGGCATGATGCGTCAGATGAAGGGCGCCATGCGCGGCATGGGCGGTTCAGGCGGCTTCCAGCCACCGCGTTGAAGCAATGGCGGCAAATTCCGAATTTTCGGTGATCCGCGGAATTTGCTCTAAATGCTTGTGGGGCTTTCATTTTCCCGTAAATCCGCTAAAATGCGCGGCTCACTTGGCCTGACCCGGTAGTTCTCCGGTGTGCGCGCCGGAAACTTCAGCAATATCAGAGAGATACCATGGTAAAGATTCGCCTTTCACGTGGCGGCGCCAAGAAGCGCCCGTTCTACCACATCGTCGTTGCCGATCAGCGCGATGCGCGCGACGGTCGCAACATCGAGCGTGTCGGTTTCTACAATCCGATCGCGGCCGGCCAGGAAGTCAAGCTTCAGCTCGACACCGAACGCGTCAAGCATTGGGTGGACAAGGGTGCGCAGCTGACCGAGAAGGTCAAGGCACTGTACAAGTCCGCAACGAAGCAGGCTGCGCAAGCGGCGTGACGACGGCGGGTGACCGGTTGATCCTGGTAGGCAGGATCGTCGGGCTCCACGGTGTGGCGGGCGAGGTCAAACTCGAGTCCTACACCGATCCACGGATGCAGATATTTCGATATCAGCCGTGGTTGCTGAATACCCCTGCGGGCAATCGTGAAATCAGCGGTTGCCGGGGCAGGGAGCAAGGCAAGGGCATGGTTGCGTCCTTGCCCGACGTTGCCGATCGGGATCTCGCTGCGAGTCTGGTCGGATGCGAAATCAAGGTCAGGCGATCGGCATTGCCGCAAGCCCGTCCTGACGAGTACTACTGGACCGACCTCGAAGGATTGGAGGTGGTCACAATCGAAGGCGTTGCCCTGGGGCGGATCTCGCATCTACTCGCAACCGGCGCCAACGATGTGATGGTGGTCCGCGATGGCGAGCGTGAGCGGTTGCTGCCATTCGTGCTCGATGAATATGTGAAAGCTGTGGATTTCGAGGAAGGCCGGGTAACGGTCGATTGGGATCCGGAGTTCTAGAACGGGAAACGCGCGATGCGCATCGACGTCATCACGCTGTTTCCCGAGTTCATCGACTCCTGTGCAGGGATCGGTGTGGTGGGCAGGGCGCAGGAGCGCGGATTGCTGGAGGTGAAAACCTGCAATCCCCGTGATTTCGCGACCGACAATCACCGCACCGTCGACAGCCGTCCATTCGGCGGTGGTCCCGGCATGTTGATGACGATTGCGCCCTTGCGCGAAGCACTCGAAACGGTGCGCGCGGCAAGCACGCAACCGGCAAAGGTGATTTACCTGAGTCCGCAGGGAGCGCGACTCACGCAGGAAAAAGTCATCGAGCTGGCGCGCAGGGATCGGTTGATCCTGTTGTGCGGTCGCTATGAAGGGGTTGACGAGCGCGTGCTGGAAAATCTGGTTGACGAGGAAATTTCCATCGGCGACTACGTGCTTTCCGGTGGCGAGTTGGCAGCAGCCATCGTGATTGATGCGATAGGACGGTTGCAGGATGGCGCGTTGAACGATGCGCAGTCCGCGGAGCAGGATTCCTTCAGCGCAGGTCTGCTGGATTGTCCGCACTACACCCGGCCGGTCAGCGATGATCTCGGCGAGGTGCCGGAAGTTTTACTGTCGGGTGATCACGCGATGATCCGACGTTGGCGGCGCAAACAGGCTATTGGAAGAACCTGGTTGCGACGTCCCGATTTGCTGGCACGTGTGGAACTCGATGATGAGGCCCGCTCGCTGCTTGAAGAATTCCGCCAGGAACATCTGGCGGCCAAGAACTAGCGGGGCGGCTGGAGTCGAACCTGCGAGATGAATCCAACGATACTGGTGAATGCCATGAACCTCCTCCAACAGTTTGAAGCAGAACAGATTACCCGCACCCTCCCGAAGTTCGGCCCTGGCGATACCGTCGTGGTCAACGTCAAGGTCAAGGAAGGCAGCCGCGAGCGTGTGCAGGCTTACGAAGGCGTGGTTATCGCCAAGAAGAACGCCGGCCTGAGCTCCGCCTTCACCGTGCGCAAGATGTCACACGGCACCGGCGTCGAGCGTGTATTCCAGTCGCACAGCCAGATTATCGAATCGGTCGTGGTCAAGCGTCGTGGCCTGGTCCGTGGTGCCAAGCTTTATTACCTGCGCGGTCTGCAGGGCAAGAAGGCTCGCATCAAGGAAGATCTGAGCGCACCAGTTTCCGCCAAGGAATAAAGGCCGCAGGTTTTTCGTCTTGGAGCATTGAGTCGCGTCTATGCTCCTCGTCGCAATACGGCCGCCGCAAGGCGGCCGTATTGTTTTGCGATATCGCGTTTTCCGCGCCTCGGCGCTTGAAAAGAGGTGTTGCGCCCCCATCAGCAAGGCATCCCGGAATTACGCGAAGGCCCTTGCCAATGACTACAAGCACCACCGAAACCCGAAAGTTCGAAGCCGAGGTCGCCCAGGTACTGCATCTGGTCACCCACTCCCTGTATTCGCACAAGGACATCTTCCTGCGCGAACTGGTTTCGAACGCTTCCGATGCCTGTGACAAGCTTCGTTTCGAATCGATGGGACATCCCGAATGGATGGCCGAAGATTCCGAGTTGCGCATCGACATTTCTTTCGACAAGGATGCGCGCACGATCAGCGTGCACGACAACGGCATCGGCATGAGCCGCGACGAACTGATTGCCAATCTCGGCACGATCGCCAGTTCGGGTACACGGCGCTATCTGGAATCGCTGGCTGCCGAGAACAAGGCTGACAGCCGCATGATCGGGCAGTTCGGTGTTGGTTTCTATTCGGCATTTGTCGTCGCCGACAAAGTCATCGTAACCAGTCTCCGCGCCGGCGCTGAAGCTTCGGATGGCGTGCGCTGGGAAAGCGATGGCAAGGGTGAATACTCGCTTGAGATGCTTGAGCTGGCGCGCCGTGGCACCACGATCACCTTGCACCTCAAGGAAGATGAGAGCGAGTTCCTCGAAGCGTGGAAGCTGCGCAGCCTCGTATCCAAATACTCCGACCACATCAGTTTCCCGATTCGCATGCCGAAGGAAGTTGACGGCAAACCGAGCGAGGAGTGGGAAGTGGTCAACTCGGCATCGGCGCTGTGGACGCGACCCAAAGCCGAGATCAAGGATGAGGAATACCAGAATTTCTACAAATCATTGAGCCACGATTTCAATGATGCCCTGGCGTGGTCGCACAATCGTGTCGAGGGCAATCAGAATTTCACGTCATTGCTGTTTGTCCCGGCCAAGGCGCCGTTTGATTTCATGAGCGGGCGTGAGGAGCGCAAGGGTCTCAAGCTCTATATTCGCCGTGTCTTTATCATGGACGCCAGCGAACAATTGTTGCCGGCGTATCTGCGCTTCGTCAGAGGCGTGGTGGATTCCGATGATCTGCCGCTCAATGTCAGCCGCGAGATCCTGCAGCAGAATCGCCAGATCGAACGCATCAAGGGTGCCTGCACCAAGCGCGTGCTCGATCTGCTCGACAAGCTGGCCAAGGACGAGACCGAGAAATACGCGACATTCTGGAATGCCTTCGGTGGTGTGCTCAAGGAAGGTGTTGCCGAGGATGCCAACAACCGTGAGCGTATTGCCAAACTACTGCGTTTCGCTTCGACCCAATCCGACGGCCCGACTGCCAGCGTATCGCTGGATGACTACATCGGACGCATGCAGGCTGGCCAGGAAGTCATCTGGTACATCACCGCCGATTCGCATGCCGCGGCCAAGGGCAGTCCACAACTGGAGTCGCTGCGTGCCAAGGGCGTTGAAGTCCTGCTCATGTCCGATCGCATCGATGAATGGATGGCCGGTTATCTGACTGAATACGCAGGCAAGAAGCTGCGCCATATCGGCAAGGGTGAGATCGAGCTGGACTCGGCTGCTGAAGAGGCGCACAAGGCGAGTGAAGAGGCCGCTTCGGGCGTGGTTTCCAAGCTCAAGGAGTTGCTCGGTGAGCGCGTCAGCGACGTCAAGGTCAGCCGTCGCCTGACCGAGTCGCCCTCGTGTCTGGTGCTCGACGAATACGACATGGCCTTGCATCTTCGCCGCGTGCTCAAGCAGTCCGGTCATGACATGCCGGATTCCGCGCCGGTCCTCGAAATCAATCCGGAGCACGCCTTGCTCAAGCGCCTGGATGGCGAATCGGACGCCGAGCGATCGAAGGATCTTGCCCTGTTGTTGCTGGAGCAGGCCCAGGTTGCCGAAGGTGCCCAGCTCGATGATCCGGCGGCCTTCGTGCAGCGTCTGAATCGGGTGATCATGGAAGCGCCGAAGGCGGCGTAATCGCGATGCCGCACTGAATCGTCTTTGCTGACGATCTGGGTTATTGTTGACGGCGGTGCGAGCTCAAAGCTCGCGCCGCTTTTTTCTTTTCAAGCAATGAGTTGCGATGAAGATTGAAACCAAATTGCCAAAGGTCGGAACGACGATTTTCTCGGTCATGAGCCAGCTGGCCGCCAGCCACAAGGCGGTCAATCTGGGCCAGGGTTTTCCGGATTTCGATGGCCCGCAAGCGCTGCGTAATGCGCTGACCGAGGCGATGAATGGCGGCAAGAATCAATATGCACCGGCGACCGGCTGGCCCGCCTTGTGCGAGCAGATCGCACGCAAATGCGAATCGCTGTACGCCTGCAAGGTCGATCCCGGAACCCAGGTCACGGTGACCTCGGGTGCAACCGAGGCTCTGTTTGCCGCCATTG
>NZ_DASSYD010000129.1:0-39329 GCF_035703485.1 Dokdonella sp.
CATCAACTGTCCATCCACCGGAACGCTGGTAGCGGCACGCTTGCTCGACTCACTGTCGACCACCTTTCCGTCAACAATCGTCGATCTTGTCGTGGCAAACGATGGCGCATCTTTTTCGGCATTGCCAATGGCGACTTTGGCATCGTTCATCAGCTTTACGGCGACATCAGGTTGTCCGTCGAAGATGTTGAAGCGCGCCGCTTGAATCTCGCGCAGCGCGCGATTGCCCTCGCGCGAGAATTGCAGAAGTGGTGTGTTCTCCACGCTACTGTGATCGGCTTTGCCGCCAGCCGCCGCCGAGGTTTGCGCAGGTGACATCGACCAGGCGGATGCCGCCGCCATCGGTATGGCAATGGCAAGTGCCAATGCCTGCATTTTGATTGTGCGACTTTTCATTGAAGGTCTCCTCAGTCAAGGGAAATGTCCGGATACATAGCAAGGCATTCATTAATGCGCAAACTTCCGGACATTGCTTGGAATCCCGCGAGTACGAGAGGTTCCCTGCAGCAAGGCCACATAACGGAATTTTTGCGGAATTCGATCTACGCGTTGCCGACTATTCAGACAATGGCCCTCTGCTTCGCTCAGACGGACAACATGGCCTCCTTTCCACCGAAACCGTCACTGTTCATACGGCGGATACGCCGCCATCGACGGCGAGAATCTGGCCGGAGATATGCTTTCCCGCCTGTGATGCAAACAACAATGTTGCACCTTTCAAATCTTCCTCATCACCGAGGCGTTGTAGCGGAGTCATCGCGATCAAGGTCTTCGCGCCGATGTTGTCGATCAGGCCCTGTGACATCTTTGTCGGGAAGAAGCCCGGAGCGAGCGCATTGACGGTGATGCCATACGCGCCCCATTCGCCTGCCAGCGCACGCGTGAAGTTGATCAAGGCACCCTTGCTGGTGTTGTAGGCAATGGTTTTCATCGCACCCGGCGGATTGCCGCGCAGGCCGGCAATCGAGGCGATATTGATGATGCGACCGTGCTTGCGTGGAATCATCGAGCGCTTGCCGATCTGCTGGGTCAGCAAAAACAAACCACGCATATTGAGATTCAAGACCTTGTCCCAGGCTTCGAGCGGATAGTCCTCGGCTGCGGCGCCCCAGCTTGCACCGGCATTGTTGATCAGGATGTCGACATGGCCGAGCTTGTCCAGCGCGGCATCGGCCAGCGTGTTGATTGATTCGTCCTTGCCGGCATCAGCCGCGACCCAGTCGACTTCGATTCCGCGCGCCTTCAAATGCGCCTGGGCTTTTTCGAGTTCATCGGATTTTCGCGCCGAAATGAGCAGGCGCGCGCCGTAGTCACCGAGCGCCTCAGCCATCTGCAGGCCAAGTCCTCGCGAGCCACCGGTGATCAGTGCAGTGCGGCCATCGAGATCGAACATTTTTCGTGTGGCGGTCATCGGTTGGTTTCCTTGATATTGACGGTTTCACGCCGCCTGCAAATTCGTGCGGCAAATGGCGAGATGTTCATCGGTCGTGCCCAAGCGCAACTCGAAGGCGAGCAGACGCTTGAAGCAATGGCTGACATCGAGTTCGTCGGTCATGCCCATGCCGCCGTGCAACTGCACGGCTTGCTGGCCGATGAAGCGCGCGGCCTGGCCAATCAGCACCTTGGCGCCAGAGATAGCTGCGCGGCGCGAAAGCGCATCCGCATCGCGACAGTGTGCGGTCGCCAGATACATCATCGAACGTGCCTGCTCGAACTGGATCAGCATGTCGGCCATGCGATGCTGCAGGGCCTGAAAGCTGCCGATCGGCATGCCGAACTGTTTGCGCGAGCGGCTGTATTCGATGGTCGCCTTGAGGATGCGATCAAGCACGCCGAAGGCCTCGGCACACAGTGCGGCAATGCCCGCATCGATGATTGCCGCCAATGATTCGCTGACATCCTGGCCAAGCCGCGCATCGGCTTCGAGCACAACACTGTCAAATTCGAGATCGGCCGCGCGCTGGCCATCGACTGTGCGCAACTCATGGCGCCTCACGCCAGCCGCATTCGCGCTGATCGCAAACAGTCCGAGGCTGCCATCGTCGACACGGGCCGAAACCAGAAGCAGATTCGCCATCGGTGCGTGATAGACGACGCTTTTTCTTCCACTCACTGTCCAGCCGGCATCGCTGCGTGTCGCCCGTGTCTTGATACGGCTCAGATCGAGGCCGGCGCTTTCCTCATCGTGCGCAAACACGGCGATGCACTCGCCGCTGGCCAGTGCAGGCAGCCAATGCGCGCGCTGCGCGTCGGAACCGATTTGCGTGATCGCCCGGGTAGCGACGATGGCGCTGGAAAGGAACGGTTCCAGCAGCAGACCGTGGCCGACCGCCTGGGAGACCAGCATGACCCCGACCGGTCCGGCGCCGATGCCGCCATCGGCTTCATCGATGTCCACCGCGAGCAGGCCAAGTTCGGCCAGTTGCGACCAGATTTCCGGCGACCAGCCACGGTCGGATTCAAGCAGCTTGCGGCGTTGCTCGAAGCCGTACTCACTGGCCAGGAATCGCTGCGTCGTGTCGAGCAGCATCTGTTGTTCGTCGTTGATTGAAAAGTCCATGAGTCTTGCCTTATACCCTGAGAATCATCTGCGCGATGATGTTGCGCTGGATCTCGTTGGAACCACCGAAGATGGTCAGCTTGCGCTGGTTGAGGTAGGCCTCGGCGGCGCGCGGAATGTTTTCGCCAAGATCGACATCGGCTGAATCTGCAATCAGCGCACGCGCACCGAGTGCCTCGACCTGCAATTCGGTGATGCGCTGCATGATCTCGGTGCCACGGATTTTCAGGATCGATGCTTCCGGACCCGGCGCATGGCTCTGCTCCTCGGCAAAGATCACGCGCAGATTGGTGATCTCGAGTGCCTTCAATTCGAGTTCGGTCTGCACGATGCGCGTGGCGAACACGGCATCCTCGATCAACGGGCGGCCGTTGCGCTCAGCCGTCGCAGCCATCTGCATGAGGCGACGCAGTTCGCGCTGGTTGGCGCCGATGCCGGCGATGTTGGTGCGCTCGTGGCCGAGCAGATATTTGGCGTATGTCCAGCCGGCGTTTTCTTCACCGATGCGATTGGCCACCGGCACGCGCACGTTGTCGAACCAGATCTCGTTGACCTCGTAGCTGCCGTCAAGCAGACGCGTCGGTCGGACACTGATGCCCGGCGTTTTCATGTCGATCAGCAGAAACGAAATGCCGCGCTGCGGCTTGCCGCTGGAATCGGTGCGAACGAGACAGAAGATCCAGTCGGCAAACTGGCCGAGCGTGTTCCACACCTTCTGTCCGTTGACGACGTAGTGATCGCCATCGAGCTCGGCCCGGGTCTTCAACGAGGCCAGGTCGGAACCCGAACCTGGCTCCGAATAGCCCTGGCACCACCAGTCTTCGGCGGCGAGGATGCGCGGCAAGAAATGTTCTTGTTGCTGCGTATTGCCGAAACGCATGATCACCGGCGCGACCATCTTGACCCCGAAGGCGAGCTGCGGTGGCGCGTCGGCAAGCGCGCATTCGGTTTCGAAAATGAACTGCCGGGCCTTGCTCCAGCCAGTGCCGCCGAATTCAACCGGCCATGCCGGTGCGCCCCAGCCGCGCGCGTTGAGAATCTTCTGCCAGCGCGGAATGTCCTCGTTGATCTGGCTGCCGTCGCCGAGGTGTACGCGTCGGCGAATGTCGGCAGGCAGCTTGTCGCGCAGAAAGGTGCGCACTTCGTCGCGGAATGCCTGCTCTTCGGCGGTGAATGCGAGATCCATTTGAACTCCGTGTTTCAGCGTGATTGGGATTGAGGATGGTAGCGGGCGAGCATCTGCGCGACGCAGGCGGGTTTGTCAGCCCCTTCGACTTCGACGCTCACCGCCCAGTGCGCCTGCATGCCGCCTTTGACGTCATCGAGTTTTTCCAGCGCCAGATGGCCGCGAATGCGCTGCCCGGCTATCACCGGCGCCGGCAGGCGCACGCGATCAAGCCCGTAATTGACCGTCATCGCGAGGCCGTCGATGCGCAAGCTGCTTGCGAACAGCATCGGAATCAGCGACAGGATCAGATAGCCATGCGCGATCGGCGCCTTGTACGGCAACTCGCGCTGGCAGCGCTCTACATCGAGGTGGATCCACTGGTGATCGTCAGTGACATCGGCGAAGGCCTGGATGCGCGCCTGATCGACCAGCAGCCAGTCGCTGGTGGCAACCTCCTTGCCGACGAGAGTTTTCAGTTCGTCGAGTCCGTTGATGATTCGCGGTGTGCTCACGGAGATGCCTTTCAGATTACTGAGTCGTCAGCCCAGCGCAGGCCGGGATGACGGAGTGGGAGTTTGAGGATTCGAGGGTTCTCGTTTGGCGATTCATCAGAACCACGCATCCTGCATGTCGAGCGTTGTCCGATCGAGGCTGGCCAGCAGATCGAGCTGCGGGCCAACCCTGGGCAATTCCCAACGAAAGAAGTAGCGCGCAGCAGCACGTTTGCCATCGTAGAAATCACCCTGCTTGCCGTGCGCAGCGAGCGCCTGCTCCAGCCAGATCCAGGCGATTGCAATATGGCCGAAGGCTTCGAGATAGACGCTGGCATTGGCCAGGGTGACTTGCACATCGCCGGCGGCCCAGAGTTGCGTGGTTACTTTTGCGAGGCGTTTCAGCGCGGCTTCGAGTGCTTCGGCATGCGACTGCAAATCAGCGTGCGCCCGCGCCCTGGCGATCGTTGCGGCGACACGCTCTGCATAGAGCTTGAACGCCGCACCTTCGTGCATGACCACCTTGCGCCCGAGCAGATCGAGGCCCTGGATGCCGTGGGTGCCTTCGTGGATCGGGTTGAGGCGGTTGTCGCGATAGAACTGCTCGACCTTGTACTCGCGCGTGTAGCCATAACCACCGTGCACCTGGATGGCCAGATCATTCGCGGCCAGACACCATTGCGACGGCCAGCTCTTGGCGATCGGCGTGAGGATGTCGAGGAGCAGGGTCAGGCGTGCGCGTTCGGCCGGATTGGTGGCGACTTCGGATTCATCGACAATGCGCGCACAGTACAGATTGAAGGCGAGACCACCTTCGACATAGGACTTCTGCGCCAGCAGCATGCGCTTGATGTCGGCGTGCTCGATGATCTTCGACTGCGGCGTGGTCGGATCCTTGCCGGCGGCGCCGATCGGGCGACCTTGCGGTCGATTGCGCGCATAGTCGAGTGCATGCAGGTAGCCGGTGTAGCCAAGCGCAACTGCACCAAGACCGACACTGATGCGCGCACCGTTCATCATGTGGAACATGCAGGCCAGGCCCTGGTGCAGGCTGCCGACCAGGTAGCCGATCGCGCCGGCTTTGCCTTCGGGCGTGTGCCGCGAACCTTCGCCAAAATTGAGCAGGCAGTTGACCGTGCCGCGATAACCCATCTTGTGATTCACGCCGGCGAGCTGGACATCGTTGCGTTCGCCGAGGCTGCCATCCGCATTGACGAGGAATTTCGGCACGAGGATCAGCGAGATGCCCTTGACCCCCGGGATCAGCTTTCCATCGGCACCGGGAACCTTGGCCAGGACCAGATGGACGATGTTCTCCGAAAGTTCGTGATCGCCGGCGGAGATCCACATCTTGTTGCCGGTGACGCGATAGCGCGGACCAAATGCTGAATCGCCATCGGGCTCGGCGCGGGTGGTGATGTCCGACAACGATGATCCGGCCTGCGGTTCGGACAGGCACATGGTGCCGAAGAAGCGTCCGCCAAGTTCCGGCTCGACGAAGGCCTTGATCTGCGCTGCGCTGCCATGCGCGAGGAGCAGATTGGCATTGCCAAGCGTCAGCAGCGGATAGGCACTGGTGCCGACATTGGCCGCATGCAACCAGCTCTGCGCCGCGGCCTCGACCACTTTCGGCAACTGCATGCCGCCGAGTGCGTAATCATGCGCCGCGCTGATCAGGCCGGTCTCGGCGAAGGCCGCGAGTGCGGTCTTGACCTCGGCGATCATGCTGACCTTGTCGCCGTCGAAACGTGGCTCCTCGCGATCGGCCTTCTGGTAATGCGGGGCAAAATATTCCGTTGCCAGTCGCTCGCTGGTGTCGAGCACGGCATCAAAAGTTTGACGATCGTGATCCGCGTAGCGCGCCGCCGCCGTCAACGACTCCACATCCAGCCATTCGTAGAGCAGGAAATCGAGATCACGGCGCGACAGCAGCAGATCACTCATGGGCTCAGACCACCTCGAACAAACCAGCGGCACCCTGGCCGCCGCCGATGCACATGGTCACCACGACAAGTTTGGCCCCACGCCGCTTGCCTTCGATCAGGGCGTGGCCAACCAGACGTGCACCGGTGACGCCGTAGGGATGGCCGACCGCGATCGCTCCGCCATCGACGTTGATGCGCTCGTGCGGAATGCCGAGCGAGTCCATGCAATAGAGCACCTGCACGGCGAACGCCTCGTTGAGCTCCCACAGGTCGATGTCATCGACGCGCAAGCCTGCACGCTTGAGCAGCTTCGGCACGGCGAAGACCGGACCGATGCCCATTTCATCGGGTTCGCAACCAGCCACGGCAAAGCCGCGGAAGATGCCGAGCGGCGTGATCCCGCGCTTCTGCGCAACATCCGCATCCATGACCACGGCGGCCGAGGCGCCATCGGAAAACTGGCTGGCATTGCCGGCGGTGATCACGCCGCCGGGAAATACCGTGCGGATTTTCGACACGCCTTCATACGTCGTATCGGGGCGGATGCCTTCGTCGGTGGAGATCGTGACCTCGTGGGTACCGAGCCGTTTGGTTTTCGGATCGGCGAAACCGGCGGTCACCGTCATCGGCACGATTTCGTCATCGAACCTGCCGGCCGCCGCAGCGACAGCGGCGCGGATCTGGCTCTCGGCTCCATAGTGGTCCTGGCGTTCGCGATTGATCTTGTAGCGCTTGGCCACGGTCTCGGCGGTCTGCAGCATCGACCAGTAGATTTCAGGCTTGTGCTGCTGCAGCCAGCCCTCGGCGATCATGTGCATGTTGGCGTGGTTCTGCACACAGGAAATGCTTTCGACACCACCGGCGACGAACACCTCACCTTCGCCGGCGATGATGCGCTGCGCTGCCATTGCAATCGTCTGCAGGCCCGAGGAGCAGAAGCGGTTGACGGTCACCCCCGGCACGGTCACCGGCAGGCCGGCACGGATCGCGATCTGGCGCGCGATGTTGTTGCCGGTCGCGCCTTCGGGCCAGGCACAGCCCATCAGCACATCCTCGACTTCATCAACGGCGATGCCGGCGCGTTCGACAGCGTGCCTGACGACATGGCCGCCGAGCGTCGCGCCATGGGTCATGTTGAAAGCGCCCTTCCAGCTCTTGGCCAGGCCGGTGCGTGCGGTGGAGACAATGACGGCTTGTTTCACGATAGACCTCGATTCGGCGAATGGGTTTTTTTGCGGTCATCCCAGCGCAGGCAGGAATGACGCGCGGATTGGCTTGCATCACCCGGTAAACGACTTGCCGGACTCAGCGAGCTCGACCAGCAGCGGCGCGGGTTGCCAGCTGTCACCCTGGTAGCCGCGCGAGAAGTCACGCATCGTCGCCAGCACGTTGTACAGGCCGACGTTGTCGACATGGAACATCGGGCCGCCGCGCCAGAGCGGAAACCCGTAACCGGTCAGGTAGACGATGTCGATGTCCGAGGCCTTGGCCGCGATGCCCTCTTCGAGAATGCGCGCACCTTCGTTGGCCAGGGCATAGGCCAGGCGCTGGACAATTTCCTCGTCGCTGATTGCGCGCTTCTGCAGACCGAGGTCGCGTCTGTTCTTTTCGAGGATGGCGGCGACCTCGTCGGACGGATACGCGCTGCGGTCGCCGGGTTTGTAGTCATACCAGCCCTTGCCGGTTTTCTGGCCGAAGCGGCCGACCTCGCAGATCAGGTCGGCGGTTTTCGAATAGACCATGTCGGGCTTTTCGACATAGCGACGCTTGCGGATCGCCCAGCCGATGTCATTCCCGGCGAGATCACCCATGCGGAACGGGCCCATGGCGAAGCCGAACGTCTCCATGACCTTGTCGACCTGCTGCGGTGTCGCTCCTTCATCGAGCAGAAAGCCGGCCTGGCGTCCGTATTGCTCGATCATGCGATTGCCGATGAAGCCATCGCAGACGCCCGAGACCACAGCCGTCTTGCGGATTGCCTTGGCCACGGCCATGACCGTGGCCAGCACATCCTTCGCGGTCTTCTCGCCGCGCACGACTTCAAGCAACTTCATGACATTGGCCGGGCTGAAAAAGTGCATGCCGACCACGTCCTGTGGACGCTGGGTGAACGCGGCGATCTTGTCGACGTCGAGGGTCGAAGTGTTGCTGGCGAGGATCGCACCGGGTTTGGCGACCGCATCGAGCTGTTTGAACACGCTCTCCTTGACGCCGAGCTCCTCGAACACCGCTTCGATAATGAGGTCGGCATTCTTCAAATCAGCAAAGGACAACGTCGGCGTGAGCAAGCCCATGCGCTGCTCGACCTGCTCGGGCTTGAGCCTGCCCTTCTTCGCCGTGCGCTCGTAGTTGCCGCGAATCGTCGCCAGGCCGCCATCGAGGGGCTCTTGTTTGGTCTCGACGATGGTCACCGGAATGCCGGCGTTGAGAAAGTTCATCGCGATGCCGCCACCCATGGTGCCGGCACCAATGATGCCGATCCTGGCGATGTCACGCGGCTTCACGTCCTTGCCGACATCGGCGATCTTGCTCGCCGCACGCTCGCCGAAAAAGGCATGGCGCAGAGCTTTCGATTCGGTCGAACTGACCAGACTGATAAAGCCGGCACGCTCGACCGCGAGGCCTTCCTCGAACGGTTTCTTGAACGAAGCCTCGATCGCGTCGAGGCATTTCAATGGCGCCGGATACGGGCCGGAGACTGCCGCGACACCGTTGCGGGCGAAAGCGAGGAATCCCTCGGCGTTGGCATGATCAACTTTCCGATCGCGAATCAGCGGTCGTTCGTCATTGCCGGCAACCTCGCGGGCGAAGGCGACCGCAGCATCAACCACATCGGCATCGACAACACGATCGAGCAAGGCGGTATCAGCCAGTTGCCCGGCCGCCACCGGCTCGCCGGATACGATCATGTTGACGGCGATTTCGAGGCCGACCGCGCGTGGCAGTCGCTGGGTGCCGCCAGCACCGGGCAGGATGCCGATCTTGACTTCCGGTAGCCCTAGCAGGGCGTCCCTCACGGCGACGCGATAGTGCGCGGCCATCGCCACTTCAAGTCCACCGCCGAGTGCGGTGCCATTGATCGCCATGACAATCGGCTTGCCACTCGCCTCGATGGCCGCGATCACGTCATGCAGGTTTGGCGCCTGCTCGGCGAGCGGCGTGTTGAACTCGGTGATATCGGCACCGCCGGAGAACATCTTGCCGCCGCCGCTGATGACCATGGCCTTGACCGCAGTGTCCTCAATCGATGTGTGGATCGCCTCGACCAGACCTCGGCGCACGTCGAAACCGAATCCGTTGACGGGCGGGTGGTCAAAAGTGATGACGGCGATACCATCCTGGAGAGTCGTGCGCACGGTCATGATTCGGGTTCCGTTGATTGTTCTGGTTCGGCGTCAGCGGCCGAGAAATTCAATGGTGGCTTCGGCAAACAATGGATGGCCGACGGCATTGAGATGATCGCCGGGTACGGTTGCGCTCGATCCGTGCGCAATCGCGGCGGCGAGGCGTTCGGGGTGGAACGCCAGCGGATCTTTGTCACCGGCCAGTACGAGCGTCGGTGCGGCGATGCGTTGCAAATCGATTGGCTGATCGTGCATGCGCTCGGCCTGGGCCGCGAGTGCCTTGAGGTCGGAGCCGTTGCGCTCGGCGAAACTGCGAAACTCAGCGACACCCGGTGCCGTGATCGAGGCCGGATCATCGGTCAACAGACCGGCGACAATGGCGCCGCGATCCATGACGCGAAGATCAACACCACCGGTGGCCAGCACGCCTTCGCCAATGCCGCCAACAACCATGCGCCGCAGGCGAGACTCCTGGCTGGCGACGATCAGGCTGACGACCGCGCCCATCGAATAGCCGACCAGATCGAACTCACGGACTTCGAGATGGTCGAGCAGAGCGATCAGGTCGCGAGCCATGCGTGGTTCACCGTAGAAGCCTGCGTCGTGCGGCTTTTCCGATTGGCCATGGCCGCGCGCGTCGATGCTGATTACCGCGTGGCCGGCCTTGAGCAAGGCGGCAACCACCCGCGGAGCAACCCAGTTCGCCTGGGTACTGGCGGCAAAACCGTGATGGAGAGCGACGGGAGTTCGCGTGTCTTCGCTGCCCCAGCGAAAGTAGGACAAACGAACATCGTCATCGGTATCTAAGTTGCCTGTTTGCATCGGACGGACAGCGTTGTCCATCAATGCACTTGTTCTCGTCGACGCGGTCATGCCCGCGCCTCCGCCTGTTGCGCAAACTTCCAGCCGAGTTCGGCCAGTGGCGTCGCAAAGGCGCCCGACTCGGCGGCACGGGCATTGCTTGCGGTGCCATCCTCGACCCGCTTGGCGATGCCCTGGCAGATCGCCGCCAAGCGAAACAGATTGAAGGCGAGATAGAAGTTCCAGTCGCCACTGACCTTGCGGCCGCTGCGACGTTCGTAGTCGGCGATGTAACTCTCCTCGGCCGGTATGCCAAGCGCGGCCAGATCGGTGCCGGCGAGCCCGTGCATCGCTCCGCGCGGGATGTGTCGACTCATCATGTGGTAGGCGAAGTCGGCCAGCGGATCGCCGAGCGTCGACAGCTCCCAGTCGATCACGGCAAGAATCCTCGGTTCGTGTGGATGGAAAATCAGGTTGTCCATGCGGTAGTCGCCATGGACGACGGACACCGATGGCTGGTCTGCCGGCAGATGCGCTGGCAACCATTCGAGGAGCCGATCCATCGAGAGAATCGGAATCGTGCGGCTCGCTTCGAACTGTCGGGACCAGCGCCGAATCTGGCGCGCCATGTAGTCGCTGTGCTTGCCGTAATCACCGAGGCCGATCGCATCGGCATCAATCCGGTGCAGGGCACTGATCACGCGATTCATTTCGGCGTAGATCGCGCCGCGCTCGGCGTTGCTCATTCCCGGCAAGGCCTGATCCCAGAGCACGCGACCTTCGATGTGTTCCATCACGTAGAACGCACGTCCGATCACCGACTCGTCTTCGCACAGGCAATACATGTTTGCGACCGGGACATCGCTGCCGGCCAAGGCTGCTTGCACGCGGTATTCGCGCTCGATCGCGTGTGCCGAAGGCAGCAGTTCCGAACGGGGTGCCGGCTTGGCGCGCAACACGTAGCGTTGCGACGGCGTTTCAAGCAGGAAGGTCGGGTTCGACTGGCCACCCTTGAAGCGGCTGATCTGCAAGGCGCCATCGATGCCGTCGAGACGATCGCCCAGGTAGGCCTGCAACGCATCGGCGGAGAACGGAATATCGGCAGCGCGGGATGCCGTCGTCATGCTGCCATCCTGGCCCGGCGCGCATCGATCCGATTTTTCTTCAACAGGACATGAAGCATTGGCATGGTCTGTGTCGCTCTCAAGGAACCTGTTAAGTTTCGCATGGTGAAATAAAGTTTCTTGACGGTTCGCTCACTCTAGCCCGCCCGCAAGAGCGACACAAGGCGTCCTACTTCCTTGAATTTATTGCCGCGCTGCAACATCAGGATCCGACTTGCGCGTCAGCGTTGGCGCGCCTACTATCGCCAAATGCACGAAACAATGTTTCGCAGTACGAAACAATGAACTGACAACCCAAGGCCACGCATGGATTTCTCCTATTCCACCAAAGTCGAGGAAATGCGGGTTCAGCTGCAGACCTTCGTCGATCGCCACATCACCCCCAACGAGGCCAGGGTCGAGCAGGAAATCGCCGACAATCGCCGCGCCGGTAATCCGTGGATACCGATTTCGCTGTTCGAGGAACTCAAGACCCAAGCGCGCGCGCAGGGTTTGTGGAATCTGTTCCTGCCGCGATCGGAGCGCGCCCCCGAGGGCTTGTCCAATCTCGAATACGCACCCCTGTGCGAGATCATGGGGCGCACCCTGTGGGCCGCGGAAATCTTCAATTGCAGCGCGCCCGATACCGGCAACATGGAGGTGCTTGAGCGCTACGGCACGGAGGCACAGAAGGATGAATGGCTGGAGCCGCTGCTGGCCGGAAAGATCCGCTCGGCCTTCCTCATGACCGAACCGGCGGTGGCCTCCTCGGATGCGACCAATATCGAATGCACGATGCATCGCGAGGGTGACGACTACCTGATCAACGGGCAGAAATGGTTTTCATCCGGCGCTGGTGATCCGCGTTGCAAGATCTACATCGTCATGGGCAAGACCGACCCCAATGAAGCCAGGCATCGCCAGCAGTCGATGATTCTGGTGCCGGCGAACACGCCGGGTATCGAGATTCTGCGTCCGATTACGGTGTTCGGCTACGACGAAGCGCCGCACGGGCATATGGAGATTCGCCTGAGCGATGTCCGCGTACCGGCATCGAACATGCTGCTCGGCGAAGGCCGCGGCTTCGAGATTGCTCAGGGTCGCCTCGGCCCCGGCCGCATCCACCATTGCATGCGCACGATTGGCGTTGCTGAACGCGCGCTCGAGTTGCTGTGCAAGCGCATCAGCACCCGTGTCGCCTTTGGCCAGCGGATCAGCGAGTTCACCATCTGGCATGAGCGCATTGCCGATGCGCGCTGCATGATCGAACAAGCGCGATTGCTGACCCTGAAAGCCGCCGACATGATGGACAAGGTCGGCAACAAGGCCGCGCGCAGCGAGATCGCGATGATCAAGGTGGTTGCACCGAACATGGCCTTGCAAATCCTCGACTGGGCGATCCAGGCCCATGGCGGTGCCGGCGTCAGTGCGGATTTTCCGCTCGCCCACTCGTATGCCGCCGTGCGCTCGCTGCGTCTCGCCGATGGCCCCGATGAGGTCCATCGCGCCACCATCGCGCGACTCGAACTGGCTCGCCACGCCACGCTTTCCGACTCCACTCACTGAAAATGGATCAGTAAAGAACCATGGGCAACCCGCGTCGCGTCGCCGGCAGCTACGGCCATACGGTCAACGAGGATCATCCGCAGTACGTCACCTCGGTGGCGCGTGCGTTCTCGATCCTGCGCTGCTTTGAACATGGCGAGCAATATCTCGGCAACCTGGACATCGTGCGCCGCACCGAGCTGCCGAAAGCGACCGTCTCGCGCATGACCTTCACCTTGTCCGCACTCGGCTATCTCGAATATTCACCGCAGCTCGAAAAGTATTCACTCGGGCCGGGCGTCCTTTCGCTCAGCCACGCATTCATGAAGAGCCACGACGTGGTCACGATCGCGCGGCCGCTGATGCGTGAGCTCGCCGACTACACCGAGGCCGCAGTCATGCTTGGCGCCGCCGACGGCATGCGCATGGTTGTCCTCGATGTCTGCCAGGGCGATGCAACGTTTCATCTCAAGCTCGATCCCGGTGCGCGCGTACCGCATGGCTCGACCGCACTCGGCCGCGCCAATCTGGCCGCACGCCCGGCGGAAATATTCGAGCAGAACCTGAAGGCGATCGAGCAGGAGTGTGAAGCGGAACTCTGGCCGAAAATCCGCGCCGGCATCGTGCGGGCACGCCAGGACTATGAGAACTACGGCTTCTGTTTCTCGCTCGGCGACTGGAACCCGGAAGTATTCGCCATCGGCGTACCGATGGTTTCCGCCGACCGCAGCCGCGTACTTGCTTTCAATTGCAGCGGCCGCCTGTCGATGATGACCCGCGAGAAGCTCATCCACGATTTCGGGCCGAAACTCGTCGCCCTGCGCAACACCGTGTTCGAACGCACCGAGGGACGTTTCTGACCCGTTTTGCGCCAACCCAAGGAGCACCATGAAAGCGATTATCTGCGACCACTGGGGAGCACCATCATCCCTGCAATTGCGTGACATGCCTTCACCGCAGCCGGGACCGAAGCAGGTGCTCGTGCGTGTGCACGTGGCGGCGGTCAATTTTCCGGATGCGCTGATTATCGCCGGCAAGTACCAGTTCCGTCCCGAGTTTCCGTTTTCACCCGGCGGCGAACTGTCCGGTGAGATCATTGCCATCGGCGAGGGCGTCAAGCATTTGAAAGTCGGTACCAAGGTCGTCGGCCTCGCCAGCCATGGTGCCTACGCGCAGGAAGCAGTCATCGATGCAACCCATATCGTGCCGCTACCCGCCGATATCAGCGACGCCGATCTTGAGCTCGCCGGCAGCTTCGTCCTGACCTATGGCACCTCGCTGCATGCGTTGAAGGATCGCGCCGAAGCCAGGGCCGGCGAAACACTGCTCGTCCTTGGCGCGGGCGGCGGTGTCGGCCTGGCGGCGGTCGAGATCGGCAAGCTCATGGGCTTGCGGGTGATCGCGGCGGCGGCGAGTCAGGCAAAACGCGATGCCGCGATCACCCACGGTGCCGACGAAGTCATCGACTACACCGCTGAAGATCTGCGCGAGCGGGTCAAGGCGCTGACCGAAGGCAAGGGCGTCGATATCGTCTACGACCCGGTCGGTGGCGATTTCGCCGAGCCGGCCCTGCGCAGCGTCGGCTGGCGCGGCCGCTATCTGGTCGTCGGCTTTGCCGCCGGCGACATACCGAAGATTCCGATCAACTTGTTGCTGCTCAAGGGCAGTGCCCTGGTCGGCGTGTTCTGGGGTGAGTTCGTGCGTCGCGAAGCGAAGTTGAATGCCGAAAACATGGGCCTGCTATTCTCATGGCTGCATGAGCGCAAGATCAATCCGCTGATTTCGAAACGCTATCCATTGGCCCGGGCACCGGCAGCACTCGATGCCCTGCTCGCACGCGAGGCCATTGGCAAACTCGTGATTCTGCCCCAGCAGGTCGACTGATCAAGCCAAAGCCTCCGTGACATTGAATATTCCATGACTGCTGAGGAGCTGCGATGAACATTCCGTCCCTTGAAGGAAAAGTCAGTGCCGAAGAATGGCAGTTGCGCTGTGATCTGGCCGCCTGTTATCGCCTGATCGCGCTATACGGTTGGACGGATCTGATTTTCACCCATATCAGTGCGCGTCTGCCGGGCGATGAGCATCGCTTCCTGATCAATCCGTACGGACTCTTTTTCGAGGAAATCACCGCTTCGTCGCTGATCGCAATCGACCAGGAAGGCAACAAACTCAGCGAGTCGCCATTCAACGTCAATCGCGCAGGTTTCGTTATCCATAGCGCGATCCATGCGGCGCGCGAGGATGCGCATTGCGTCTTGCACACACATACACGCGCGGGCGTCGCGGTCAGTGCGCAGAAAGCCGGCGTACTGCCGATCTCGCAACAGTCGACTTTTGTACTCGCCTCGCTCGGTTACCACGACTATGAAGGCGTCGCCCTGCACGATGCGGAGAAGCCGCGCTTGCAGGCGGACCTCGGCACATCAAACTTCCTCATGTTGCGCAATCACGGTCTGCTTACGGTCGGCGCATCGATTGCCGACGCCTTTCTGGCAATGTACATATTCGAGACAACCTGCCAGATCCAGATCGCCGCGCAAGCCGGTGGTGAACTGGGTATGGTCGATCCGAGAATTGTTGAAGGCATTGGCGCATCCGTGCGCGCACAAACCGATGGCGCCGGCGGCGCCTTTGTCTGGCCTGCCTTGCTGCGCAAGCTCGATCGCCAGAATCCGGGCTATCGAGATTGATGAGGTTCAAACCACCTCGTCAGCGTCGACGTTGACAACGCCGAAGCCTGTCCGTCCATTCAATAGTCCGCGCCCGGAAACTCCATGAGCAATCCATCGAAAGGCTGGCGCTGGGGTCCATTCACAATGCGCGTGCCGTTCCTGCACACGCGCCTGCTGTGGCCGGAATTCCTCCAGGGTGTGTTTGTCTCGACCGCCACCGGTCTGGCCCTGGTGCCGGTGCTTGAAACCTATTTCGGCATGAACTTCGAGCAGGCGGTGACCTGCTCGATGCTCTACGGCATGCTCATCACTTCTTCGCTGTACCTGTTCGGCGAGCCGTTTGCGCCGGGCTGGAACACCCCCGCCCTGCCGTTGGTACTCGCCTTCGTGATCGCCGGCTACGCGGATCCAGTGCAGCGTTTTCAGGCAATGACGGCGATGTCGCTGTTGTTCGCCGGCCTGGTCATCGTGCTCGGCATCAGCGGCCTCGGCACACGACTGATGCGCTGGCTACCGCCGACCTTGCGTGCCGGCATCATCCTTGGCGCCGCGTTCGCGGCGTTCAAGAAGGTCTTCATCGACGATGCAGACAGATTTCTCCTGCAACAACCGATCTCGACGACGCTTGCTTGTGCGGTCTGTCTGATCCTCGTGTTCTCGGCACCGTTCCAGTTGCTCAAGCAGCGCCATCGCAGTCTGAGGTGGATTGCATCGCTGGGATTGCTGCCGGGGTTCATCGTCGCCGCAATCGTCGGCCCGCTGGTCGGCGAAGTGCATTACGACATCCAGTGGGCCTGGCTGCTGCCGCCAGTCAGCGAAACCGTGGCCAAGATGTCACCGTTCTCGATCGGCTGGCCGAGTCCAGGGGTATTCCTTGAAGCGATTCCGCTGGTCCTGATCGCCTACGTGATCCAGTTCGGCGACATCGTCACCGGCACCGAAGTGTTGCGCGAAGCGAGAGCCTCGCGAACCGATGATCCGGTCGATATCGATATCCGCCGATCGCACCTCGCCCTCGGTATCCGCAACGCGATCTCGGCGCTGGTCGCGCCGTTCTTCACCACCCAGGGAATGCTCTGGACCGGCGTGCATGTGGTCGTTGTGCAGCGTTGGAAAGAGGGCCCACGCTCGATGCCGACGCTCAACAGCGGCCTGATTTCCTACTACGTGATGGGCTTGCCACTCATCTACTTTCTGTTGCCCCTGCTGACCGGACTGAGACCGTTGTTGGGCATTGCCCTTGCGCTGACCCTGATCCTGACCGGGTTCGCCTGCGCCTATATCGCGATGGCCATTCCAAAGACGAATGCGTCACGGGGCACCGCGCTGCTGATCGGTGCAGTCTTGGCGATGTTCCCACCCTGGATCGGCCTCACCGCCGGCCTCGCTGCCAGCATGATGCTGGTCGGCCGGGAGCGCGACCCGCTTGCCGTCGTTTCTGCGGAGCCCAGTGATTCGCATTGAGAATCCTGATGAGCCCCTATCCCCTGCACGCTTACACCCTGACCGCCTGATTGCGCCCGCCATGCTTGGCCCGGTAGAGCGCACCATCGGCGAGCTCAAGCCAGCTGCGCAGATCGATGGTTCCGGCAGGAGCTTCGGCGAGACCGATGCTCAGTGTGCAACGCAAGTCACCCGTCGCCGGAAAATGAAGTGCAGCGACCGCATTTCGTATGCGCTCCGCAACCGCATGGGCGCGATCAGCGTCCAGTGACATGACGATGACAAATTCGTCGCCACCCCAGCGTCCTGCATGGCTGCCATCCGGCAGGTTGTCGCGCACCACATCGGCAATCGCGCACAGCACATCGTCACCGGTTGCGTGACCGAATCGGTCGTTGATCTCCTTGAACTGATCGATATCCAGGATCATCAGCACACCTGGCTGCGCTGTATTGCTGCGAGCGAGAATGGACTCGGCCTGACTTTCCCAATGACTTCTGCCAAGCAAGCCCGTCATTGAATCAATACGACTCAGGGTCTCGAGTTTGAGGTTCTGCATTTGCATCCGCCGAACCAGGCGGTTGCTGTTCATGCTTACGGCAAGAACGTGGATGATCATCAGCGGCAAACTGCAGGCAATCACGAACGTGCTCGAATGAAGATCAAACCTGAATCCGATCAACGCGCCAACAAGAATCGGGGCCATGAACATGCCCGGCAACGAGTAGAGCCAAAGTCGACGCACGCCGGAATTGACCTTGTCGGCCGTGGTCACGCTGATCAGCACCGCCGAAGGCAGCAAGTTGAAATGCATGATCGGCAGACAGGCTCCGGCGATGGCCGAATCAACGATCAGATTGCGCCGCTCGGCAAGATAGGGATCGGCGCTGCGCCGCGCCACGACGTAAGCAAGCTGCGGCCAGACGAAACAGATCAATAGCATCCATGCCCAGGCTATCCAGGACGAGCCCAGTTCGCTGAAAACGGCAGCCAGCGGGAAGCTGGCCAGACCCATGCCGAGCGTGCGAAAGCGATGCAAGCGCTGAGGCAGCAATCGCTGCGCCTTGGTGCGCACCGGCGACGTATCGTTGGCAACGGCAATTGCGGGCGGAAATGCGGACATGTCACCCCAGATGCAAACATCCTTGGAAGCATAGCGTATCCAGACTCTGGCTGATGATTGCAGCAGCGCTTTGGCGGACTTGCGCAATCGATGCGTCCACCCGGCGGTGTGTTCTGGGGCAACGCTGATCAAGTGGCGCAATCGTCACGACGCATGGCAGCGACGCGCCCTCCGGATCAGGGCCGGAAAGCCCTATCGCTACGGCAGTCGTCGCTCATTTGAAATGACCAGACCACGCTCCTCTGTCCTTGCGCTGCGAATTTCCGGCCACCGGCGCCATCGCCGGAATCGTGCGAACAGGCCCTGATGTGTCGGACTTGACCGGGCTGGGCTGCGAATCCGCACGATTTTCAGCGCTTGCCGAATTTCAATCAGCGGCGGGCGCCGATCCGACCACGATCCGGCGACCATCATCGAGAGTCAACACGCCCTCGCGAAGATCCTCGATATCCGCGTTGATGGTGACAAAGCGGCCGACGAGCAGTCCGCTGGCATGCTCCCCGGTGATCCGGTAGGCGAACTCCTCGTCACCGGGAGCATTGCCAGTGGCCTCGAAATCAAAACGGATATCGGTGATCTTGCCGACCGCATCGACAATGGCGCGATCGGCACGGATCGCGGTGTAAGCCTGATCGTTGAAGGTGTTGATGCCAAACCAGGCCAAGCTGGCGGCCGCACCAACCAGGAGCAGCATGACGAGGGCGACGATGCCGCCAATGATCCATGGTGTGCGCGATCGGCGCACTTCGCTTGTCTCGGCGCTTGTTGATTCGTGCATGCCCGGCTCCGATCTGAGGGATCGGTCGAGAATAGCGGAAGGCTGGCCGATATTCCGGTTCAGGCGCGTGCATCTCAGAACACTCCGGGCCAGAAGTCCGGGCAGGCAAACTGAGCCTTGCCAGGCCAGCCTCATCGCCGAGTCTCGATATCCGCATGAAAATTCCGCAAGCTTCGGGCAAGGTAGAGAATCCTGCATGCCCAACGACTTTCGGCCAGACTACGCAATGATACGTTTCGAAATTGATGCCTGGATGTGGTCACGAGGACCATCGCGACTCCTCGCAACCTTGTTCGCCTTGGCCTGCCTGGTTCCCAATGGCGCAGAAGCGAAAGATGAGTGCGTCGGACTGGTGCTGGGCGGCGGCGGTGCCCGCGGTGGCGCGCATATCGGCGTGCTCAAGGTTCTGGAGCGCGAAAACATACCGATTTGCGCGATTGCCGGCACCAGCGTCGGCGCAATCATTGGCAGTCTTTACGCCATCGGCTATTCACCGGATCAGATCGAAGCCATCATCAGCGCCATCGACTGGAAGGATGTACTCAGCGATGACCCTCCTCGTATCGACATGCCAATGCGGCGCAAGGAGGAGGATTTTCGTTACCTGCTCGATTTCAAGCTCGGCATTCAGAACGGGCGCGTCACCTTTCCGCGCGGCGTCGTCCAGGGCCAGAAACTCAACCTGCTGCTCAGGCGTCTCTTGTTGCCCGCCTGGAAGATCAACGATTTCGACAGGCTTCCGATCCCGTTCCGCTGCGTTGGCACCGACATAGGCGTCGGCAAGGGGGTAGTCTTCAACCAGGGCGATCTTGCCTTGGCCGTGCGCGCGAGCATGTCAGTACCTGGCGCGTTCGCTCCGATCCGCGTTGACGGACGCCTGATGGTCGATGGCGGTCTTTACAACAACCTGCCGGTCGACGTGGTTCGCGAAATGGGCGCGACCCGGGTCATTGTCGTCGATGTCAGCGCGCCGTTACTGCCTGAAAAGGAGCTGACCTCTCCGTTCGCTATCAGTATGCAAATGGTCGGCATGTTGATGAATGAACGTACCGAAGTGGTGCTGGAGGCGATGCGACCCGGTGACATCACGATCCGCCCGGAACTCGGCAATCTCGGAAGTGCCGCATTTGATCGCGCGACCACCGGCATCGGCCCTGGCGCGGCGGCGGCCGAAACAGTGTTGGACGAGCTGCGATCTTTGGCACTGAGCGACAAGGACTACGCCGCGTACAAGTCGTCGCTGCCAAAGCTCGATTTCGATACGCCGCTGGTCGAATTTGTCGATGTCGCCACGAACCGGAGCCGTACCGCTCGTTACGTTGAAGATCGCATGATCGGCGTGCAAGCCGGACCACTCGACATCCCGGATATCGAGCAGCGAGTTGGCGAAGCCTATGGCCAGGGCAGCTATGAGCGCATTGTCTGGAAGATGGTCGAGCGCGATGGCCTGACCGGAATCGAAGTGCTCCCGGTCGACAAGGGCTGGGGGCCCAGTTCGCTTGGATTCGCATTGCATCTCAGCGACAACTTTCGCGGCGACAGCAACTTCTCGCTCGCCACTGAAGCCACATTCAGCGGTTTCAACGACACCGGAGGAGAATGGCGCAACCGGGTTGAATTCGGGCAGACCACCGGACTGCGCAGCGAGTTCTATCAGCCATGGGGCAAGCGAGGCCGCTGGTTCGTCGAACCGGCCGTCTACTATCGCGCAATAAACCAGCCGTTTGGCGATGGAGATGGAGATGGAACCTCGGCCGAGTATCGTCTCTCGGAACTCGGTGCGGAACTGGAAACCGGCGCCGCTATCGGCAACGCGAGCCAACTCAGCGCCACCTTGCTGCGTGGCCGCAGCAACGCCAACCTGTTGGTGGGCTTGCCGCCGTTTCCCGAATCCGTACATGAATCCTACGCGGGGATTTCGCTGAAATGGATTACCGACACTCTGGACAGCGCGGATTTCCCTTCTTCGGGACAACGCAATGCGATCGATCTCTCGGCATTTCGACCGGTGATTGGTGGATCCTCCAATGGTGAAACTGCGCTTTGGCGCTGGGACAACGCATTCTCGCGCGGCCGCCACAATTTGCTGCTCGGTGCTCGAGCCGCCGTCAGTTGGGGCTCGCCAGGCTCATTTCAGTCAATTTATACCCTTGGCGGCTTCACCAACTTGTCCGGGCTCGGCGAGCGTGAGCTGGTCGGCGATCAACTGGCCATTGTGCGCGCCGTCTACTATCGACGCTTCGGCGACATGTCGCGGTTGTTCAGCCTGCCCGCCTATCTCGGTGCGAGTATTGAAGCGGGCAATACCTGGGATCTACGCAGCCAGATAGGCGTCGATCCCATTATCGCCGGCTCGATCTTTGTTGGCCTGGATTCGCCGTTGGGACCGATTTTTCTCGGCTTCGGTGCCGATGATCAGGGCAACAACTCGGTACATCTGACGTTTGGTTCGCTGTTGCGACCGTGATGTGACCGAACATCGACAGGCTGTTGGAACGGCGTTTCGTTTCCACGCGCGTCAGTAGCCGGCGACGCGCGTCAACTCGACACCATCCACGGTCATCCGCCACGAGTCTGCCACCTTGTGTGGCGGCGAAGTCACCTTGAACGTTGTCACCATCGGGCCCAGGCCGACTTCGAAATCGTCGCCGTGAAACGCCTTCAACGGTGCATCAATCTTGGTCGAGGCGCCTTTCCTCATGCGCTTGTAGGAAACACTGCCATCCTGGGTGATCAACAAGGACATGCCGTCGGCTTTCCATTGGCCGATGTAGGTCGATTTTGCCGGTGGCACCTCGATACCGCAGGCGGTCAGCAGACTGGCAAGGAGCAAGGGAAGTGCAATTTGGACAAAACGCATGGCGTAGCCTCCAGTAATTTGCTTGACCGCCTGGCAGATGCTGTTCAGTGCGACCGGCGGCAATTACACGTTCGTAAAACGGCGCGCATTCGTGCCACGTGATCAACGCGGTCGAGGATACATTTCACCACCAGCGATCTCCACGCCGTGTCATTTGGCCGCCAGTAGTGCCCCGGGCGCAACATTGCGCATGTCGGCAGAGGCCACCGGCGCGACATCGATTCGACAATCCTTGATCCATGCTTGCCAGCAACAAGGTGTCGCCATCGCGACCCCGCAACACACCCGAGAGGCGCATGGACTCAAGCACGCAGTCAGTGATCAGCAAGGTCCCCGAGATAACCCTCGGCTTCTGGGCAATCAAGATCCTCGCAACCACGCTCGGCGAAACTGGCGGCGATGCGGTTTCCATGTCGATGCATCTTGGCTACCTGATTGGCAGCGCGATCTTCGCTGTCGTATTTGCGCTTGCCGTGATCATGCAGGTTTCAGCAAGCCGGTTTCGGCCCTGGTTGTACTGGTTGACGATCATCGCCACGACCACGGTCGGAACGACCCTGGCCGATCTTGCGACGCGCTCGCTTGGCATCGGTTACGCGGGCGGGACGGTATTGCTGTCGAGTCTGCTGATTGCGACGCTATGGATCTGGTATCGCGCCGTCGGAACGATTTCGGTGGCATCGGTCAGCTCGCCGAAATCCGAGATGTTTTACTGGCTGACCATTCTTTTTTCGCAGACCCTCGGAACTGCGCTCGGCGACTGGACGGCTGATTCGGCGGGACTCGGATTCGGCGGCGGCGCCTTGATCTTCAGCGCCATGCTGATTGCGATCGCCGCTGCCTGGCGCTGGACGAAGGTGTCCCGCACCAGCCTGTTCTGGGCCGCCTTTATCCTGACCCGTCCGCTCGGCGCCGTGGTTGGCGACCTGCTCGACAAACCCGTTGCCGCGGGCGGCCTCGCCCTCAGCCGCTATTCGGCATCGCTGACGCTGATTCTGCTCATCGTCGTCTTGATCGCGATACTGCCGCAACGTCCCGCGCGCCAGGCGCACTGACCCAGTGCACCTCGCTGCAGATTCATCAAAGCAACTTCGCCGATAGCGTCATTTCAACGGCCGCCAGCGCCTTCGATACCGGGCAGCCAGTCTTGGTCGCTTCTGCAAGTTTCTGAAATTGCTCATTGTCGATGCCCGGAACATCGCCCTCGGTGACCAGCTCGATCAATGGAATCATGTAACCACCGTCGCGCTTTTCGAGATGCACCTTCGAGATCGTGCGGACGCTTTTCGCCACGTGTCCGGCCTGGGCAAGCGCAAGTGACAGCGCCATTGAATAGCAGGACGCATGGGCGGCGCCAATCAGTTCTTCGGGATTGGTACCGGGACCATCCTCCATGCGCGACTTGAATCCGTAGGATCCCTTGAACGCGCCGCTTTGCACCGAGACGCTGCCGCTGCCTTCGGGCACGCCGCCTTTCCACTCCGCTTCACCTTTGCGAATCGTTGTCATGTCGTCTCTCCTTTGAATGGGACAAGCCTTCGAGCCTACGCCATCGACATGAACCCCGATTGCACGACTGTGCTCGAACTACCAGGGCACCGGATCGCCGGTATTGCCAAGAAACTGACCGATGGCGTCGGCATCGAAGTTCAGCGCGTCGATCACCTTGAGCATGTTGGAAACTGATTGATCGACATTCAGATCCGCGTCTTCGCCGCCCATGGCGGTCCTGACCCAGCCGGGGCTCAGCGCGAGCACCGCGATTTCTCGCTCGGCCAGGGCATGTCCGAGCATGCGCACAGCCATGTTCAGGGCCGCCTTGCTGATGTTGTAGGTGGGTGTACCGAAGCGCGCTGCACGCGCGATCGAGCCAAGTCCGGAGCTGATCGCTATCACTTTGGCGCGCTCGTTCAGCCGCGGAACCATCGCCTGGGTCAACAGAAACGGACCTTGCGCATTGGTGGCGAAGGCCTGTTCCAGCGCGCTGGCTTCGACTTCGCCGAAGACTTCACCCTTGCTCAACACACCGGCATTGTTGATCAGCACGTCGATGGTCAGATCGAGCATTTCGACTTCGCGCACCAGCTCGGTGATCGAGCGCGGAGCCGCGATATCCAGCGGCAGGATCTTCAGATGCCCCGGAAAGCGACCACTCAACTGATTCAATTCCGCAGCGCGCGCCGGTTGCCGGGACGTTGCAATGACGCGATCTCCGCGTGCCAGCAACTGATTGACAAATTCAAGGCCAATGCCGCGGTTGGCGCCGGTCACCAGATATTGGGTCATTGGATTCTCCTTGATGCTGATGCTGAGGGCGCAGAACTTTTCCCTGCAACGCCGAGTCTACCGCCGACACATGACCATCGCCGGTTGCATCGCTTCATCATCTGCGCGTACTTTCGTCGGCTCGGTCAAGAACCCCCAAGGATCCCACATGCTAAAGCTCGCCCTGACCACCCTGCTCACGCTCGGCCTCGCCGGCCCGGCGCTTGCTGCCAGCGACAGCGTCGACATCCCGTTCACCCGCTTCACCCTGCCGAACGGTTTGACCGCAATCATCCACGAGGATCACAAGGCGCCGGTAGTCGCGGTGAGCATCTGGTACCACGTCGGCTCGGCCGATGAACCCGTCGGCAAGACCGGCTTCGCGCATTTGTTCGAGCACTTGATGTTCTCGGGCTCTGAAAATCACAAAGGCACTTATTTCCAGCCGTTCGAGCAAGTCGGCGCAACCGACATGAATGGCACGACCTGGTTTGATCGAACCAACTATTTCGAAACCGTGCCGACCACCGCGCTCGACATGGCCTTGTGGATGGAGTCCGATCGCATGGGCCACCTGCTCGGCGCGATCGGCCAGAAGGAGCTCGACACCCAACGCGGTGTTGTGCAGAACGAAAAGCGCCAGGGCGAGAATCGTCCTTACGGTCGCACCGATGAAAACATCCTGGCCAATGCCTTCCCGGCCAATCATCCCTACCAGCACGACACCATCGGCTCGATGGCCGACCTCGATGCGGCCTCACTGGCCGACGTCAAGCAGTGGTTCAACGACTACTACGGCGCGGCGAATACGACCATCGTGCTGGCCGGCGACATCACGCCGGAGATTGCGCGTGAAAAGCTGATGACCTATTTCGGCGACATTCCGGCAGGTCCGCCAGTGCGGCGCCAGCAAGCCTGGGTGGCACCGCGCAAGACCTCAACACGCGGCGAGCAAAAGGATCATGTCGCGCAAACGCGCATTATCCGCGAGTGGAACGTGGCCCAGCTCGGCCACGCCGATGAGCCCCTGCTCGAACTCGCCGCCAACGCACTGGGCGGCGGCAAGACATCACGGCTTTACCAACGCCTCGTCTACAAGGACAAGCTCGTCGACAGTATTTCGATCAGCGTGCAGCCATTCGCCCTCGCCAGCCAGTTCGTATTGACCGCGGATGTGAAGCAAGGTGTTGATCCGGCCAGAGTCGAAAAGGCAATTGCCGAGGAATGGACAGCCTTCCTCAAGAATGGCCCGACCGACGAAGAACTTGAACGCTCGCGCATGTCCAGCCGCTCGGGGTTCATCCGCGGTCTGGAAAAAGTCGGCGGCTTCAGTGGCAAGGCCACCGTCCTGGCCGAGTCGCAGGTCTATCGTGGCGATCCCGCCGCCTACAAGATCGATCTCGAAATCATCCAGAAGGCAACCCCGGAATCCGTCAAGGCCGCGGCCAATCGCTGGATTGCCAGGGGCGACTACACCTTGACCGTGCTGCCGTTGACGGAAGGCGAGAAGATTGACGAGAGCGCACCGAAGGGTCTGCCCGCCGCTGAAGGAAAGCCGGCAGCTGTGACACCCGCGAAAGGCAATTTCACGACAACCAGGAGCGATCTGGATCGCAGCAAGGGCGTGCCTGAAGTCAGCGACTTTCCCGACCTGAGCTTCCCGAAAATCCAGCGCGGCATGCTCAAGAACGGCATTGAAATCGTGCTCGCCGAACGGCACACGATTCCAGTCGTGCAAATGCAACTGCAGTTCGATGCGGGCTACGCCAGCGACCAGGGCCGCAAGCTCGGCACCTCCTCATTTGCGATGGCCTTGCTCGATGAAGGCACGCTCACTCTGGATTCCGTCGAAATCGCCCGTCGCAGCGAATTGCTCGGCGCCTACATCCGCGCGGGTTCCGGCCTCGACGCATCCTCAGTCAGCCTCAACGCACTCGATTCGAAACTGGAACCTTCGCTCGCCCTGTTCGCCGACGTCGTACGCAACCCGGCCTTCCGCGAAGCCGACATCGAGCGCATTCGCGGCCAGTGGCTGGCCGACATCGCCCAGGAGAAAACCCAGCCAACCGGAATCGCCCTGCGCACCTTGCCGCCCTTGCTCTATGGCGCCAGGCACGCCTACGGAATCCCGTTCACCGGCAGCGGCACCGAAGCCTCGATCAAGTCGTTGACGGCGAAAGACCTGCGCCGCTTCCATCGTGATTTCATCCGCCCTGACAACGTCAAGATCCTGATCGCCGGCGACACCACCCTGCCCGCCATCACCGCGCAACTCGACAAGGTCTTCGGCGACTGGCAGGCGACCGAGACACCGGTGCCGGTCAAGGCCATCGGCAAAGTCGCTGCACAAGAGAAGTCGCGGGTATTCCTGATCGATCGCCCCGATTCACCACAAACCCTGATCCTGACCGGCTCGCTCGCGCCTTCGACCGAGGCACCGAACAACATCGAAATCCAGACCATGAACGGCGTCTTCGGTGGCACCTTCACCTCGCGTTTGAACATGAATCTGCGCGAAGACAAGCGCTGGGCCTACGGCGCATCGAGCTTCCTGCAGGATGCCATCGGCCAACGTCCGTTCATGACCTATGCCTCGGTGCAAACCGACAAGACTGCCGAATCGGCTGCCGAAGTATTGAAAGAGGCACGCGCAATCATCGGTGACAAACCGATTACCGAGGCCGAGATCGACAAGATCAAGGCGAAGCGCATCCGCGCCTTGCCAGGCAGCTTCGAGACCACGGGCTCGGTCCTCGGCGTGCTCTCCGGCAGCGCTCTCTACAATCGCCCGGACAACTACGTGACGACGCTCAAGGCGCGCATGCAAAGCCAGAAGCAGGCCGACATCGAAGCCGCCGCCCGCGAAGTCATCCAGCCCGACACACTGACCTGGGTCATCGTCGGCGATCTCAAGCAGATCGAGAAGCCCGTCCGCGCACTCAAGCTCGGCGAGGTCAAGGTGCTGGATGCCGATGGCAAGGTCGTTCGCTGACGCCTGATGCGTTTTTGGTGGATCCTGACGATTGGTTTTGATCGTCAGGATTCTTGCGTGACGAGAGTGGTTTTGTCGTCCCTGCGCAGGCAGCGGTCCAGTGACGTTGCTTTTCAAAGGCACGCCGCTTTGCGGCGCGGCATCCTGCCTTTTTTCACTCGCCTCAGGCGAGCGAGTGTCTTTCTCTTGCGTGGCCAAGAGAAAGGCACCAAAGAGAAGGCCACCCCGCAATCGCGCCTTGCGCACAGTCCCTGTGCTCCAGGTGCGCGAGGCTGCTCCGGGGTTCGCTGACAGTCCATCCATGGACTGGCATCGAACTCGCCCACATCGTGTGGGCGACCCTTCGGGCTGATCCTCCGTAGCCTCGCCGCGATCGAGGGGACCCCGTTAAACGCGCGTCGTGCGCGCTAAAGCGGAAAGCAAAGCCAAAGCCAAAGCCAACCGCGCGAGCTTGCGGGATTCTGCTTTGTCTTGGCTGCGCAGGCGACTGTATGGATGCAGGAGGTACGCCTCCAAGGATGGAGGCGGTAGAACGGCGTCGGGGACAGCCGTCGAGAGCAACGCAGGAGCGGTTGCCGAATGCGCAGTGAATGGGCCCCCTATGTAGCGGCGAAGTGGCGTAGGAAAGGCCCGCAGGGATGCGAGCCAGTTGGCTGCCAGTCCAGGGATGGACTGTCAGACAACCCCCGGAGCCGCTTCGCGAAGTCGCAGGTCAGGAGCCCGAAGACCGCTATATCGGGGAGGCCTTTCTCTTGGTTACTTCTCTTTACTCCGGGCTTCCTGCCCTGCGCCCTGCGGGCCAACTGCGCTGTTCGCGCCGCTCCTGCGGCGCAGTGGCCACTCAAAGAAAAGTGACTCGCTCGCCCGGAGGCGAGTGAAAAAAGGCAGGGATGCCGCGCCGCGAAGCGGCGTAAAGATCACGAGCAGGGTTACTGGGCCCCTGCCTTCGCAGGAGCGACGAGAGGTGGGAAGCGAGTGAAAAATCGGCAGGGTCGCCTGCGCTCCGCAGGAGCGTAAAGATCAAACCAGAAACCCACCAGTGAACTTCCCATTCATCAACACTCCAATACACTCCAGAACCTCCCCGCTCCACTCGATGACACCATGAAATTCGCGATCATGATTGTGACCACCCTCAGCCTCGCTGCCTGCAGCTGGGGCATCAAACTCGATTCCGGCGGTCGCGATGTGCGTGTGGCCTGGCAGGATGATGTGAGCCAGTGTCGGCTCGTCGGTGCGATCACGGTTTCCGTACTCGGCAAGGTCGGTCCGGTCGATCGCAATGCACTCAAAGTCAGCGATGAACTCGAGGTCATGGCGCGCAATCAGGCCGCTTCGATGCAGGCCGACACGGTCAAGCCGATCGACAAACCGCGCAATGGCGAACAAAACTGGAATGCCTACACCTGTGGTGCTTCCGCTTCGCGGGCTCCTGTGCCATCTCCAGGCTCACGAAACTCGGATGCCGTCGAGACCTATCCGATCAAGGATCATTGAAAACGGGAACAGGAATGCGTCTGGTATCCAGCAAGGATGCCTCTTCAATTGCTCGACGTTCTCTTCAACTCTCGAAATTCCGCATCGACTGCTGCACACTCGGAACAAGGGGATGCCGCGTCGCGGCACCGATCAGAGTGGAAGTGAGACAACATGCAGATCCTGCTGACCGGCGCGACCGGCTTTCTCGGTCAGGCCATTGCAGCCAGCTTGCTGGAAAAAGACCATCGCGTGCGCGCGATCGTGCGCAAGGAGAGTCGCGAACTGGCGGCACTCGGCGTTGAGCAGCGCTTCGGCCAGATCACCGCTTTTGAAGACGTCTGTGCTGCCGCCGACGGCTGCGATGCCATCGTGCATAGCGCGGGTTGCAGCGATCCGTTGGCCAGCATCGAGCAACTGCACGACGCCAATGTCCGATCAACCGAGTGCATGCTCGGCGCCTGCGAACTGGCCGGTGTCCCGCGTCTGTTACTGACTTCGTGTGCCAACGTCGTGATCGGTCAGAGTGATGTTGAAAATGCCGATGAGCGCCAGGCCTATCCGCCGCAATGGATCTCGGCCTATCCGCATACCAAGGCGCTGGCCGAACAACGCGTGCTCGCCGCCAATGGCGAACGTCTGGCGACCTGTGTACTGCGTCCACATCTGCTTTGGGGTGCCGGTGAATCGCGTTTGTTGCCAGCCCTGCTCGACCTCGCCGGTCGCGGCAAGTTGCGATTTTTCGGCGAGCCGGACAAGAAGATCGATCCCTGCCATATCGACAATGCCGCGCACGCTCATGCGCTCGCGGTGGACAAACTCGAACCCGGCGCCGCGATTGCCGGCAAGGCCTACTTCATCAGCCAGGGTGAGCCGATGACGATCGAGAATTTTCTCAACGCCTTGCTGCGTGCCGGAGGATTTCCACCCGAGCATCGACGCATGAATTCGATTACCGCACGCGCCCTGGCCACAGCGGCACGTGCTGGCGCCGATGGCAGCTCACCACTGGTCAATCCGTATCTGCTCGATTTGTTCAGTCGCGCCAGCTGGTTCAATCTGACCGCGGCGAAGCGTGATCTGGGCTACGCGCCGACACTGAGCACGGCTGAAGGCATGAGTCGACTGTTCACTGCCCTGACCCGCGTGCGCATGCAGAGTCGCTCGCCCTGAGCTTGCACCGACAACCGGAGCTCATCGCTCCGGATGCCTTAGAATGCGCCGATGACGAATTCCGACCTTGCCACAAGGCGTGCCCCCAATCCGATCCTGAAAGTGCTTGGGCGCGGGCTTGAATCCGCACTCAATCACGCTTTGAGCCTGGATGCCGACACCCGCGCAGAACTCAACAGCCTCGATGGGCGTGCGTTGCGCGTCGATTTTCGCGGCACCGGCCTGGCCATGCGCATGATGGTCGATGGCGAGCGATTGCGTGTTGGCCCCGCATTCGAAGGTGACAACCAGCTTCGCGTAGTGACCACGCCGGGCAGCCTGCTCGGCATGGCTGCTGCCCGCCTGCGCGGTGATGGCAACACCGGCTTGCCGCCGGGCCAGGTCGAGATCGCCGGTGATGCCGAACTTGCGCGGCGGCTGGAACGACTTGCAAAACGATTTGAGCCAGACATCGACGAGGCTTTTACGCGCGTCTTTGGCGACGTGATCGGCTTCCAGATCGCTCGCGGGTTTCGACGCGCCTTTCGAATCGCGCGCGACTCGGCATCGAGCCTTGTTCGCAATGGTGCCGACTATCTGGTCGAGGAAAGTCGCGACCTGATCGCCAAACCCGAGATGGAAGAGTTCCTCGACGAGATTGATGAACTGCGCGAACGTGGCGATCGCCTCGAAGCGCGCATCAAGCGTCTCACTTCGGCGCGACGCGCATGACCTCATTGCATCTGTTGCCACGCGTCTTGCGCATTGCGGCTCTACTCGTTCGCTACCGCCTCGACGATGTCATCGACGATGCCCACCGCTTTCGCATCCTGCGCTGGGCGCGCGTGCTGGTGCCGCGCGCACGCGCGGAAATCGCTTCGTTGCCGCGTGGTGAACGTCTCGTCCTTGCACTGACCGAACTCGGTCCGATCTTCGTCAAGTTCGGCCAGATCCTGTCGACCCGGCGTGATCTGCTGCCCGCGGATATCGCCGATGCGCTGACCGCGCTGCAGGACAAGGTGACGCCATACCCGGGCAGCGTCGCGCGTACCGCTATCGAAAAGGCACTCGGCGCGCCCGTCGAAGAACGCTACGCAGCGTTTGACGAACAGCCGCTGGCTTCAGCCTCGATTGCGCAAGTGCATGCCGCGCAGATGCTCGACGGTCGCGAAGTCGTCATCAAGGTGTTGCGCCCGGATATCCGTGAGCGCATCGATCGCGATATCGAACTGCTGCGTGCACTCGGCGAGCTGGCCAATCGCGTGCATCCGAACGCCGACAAGATTCGTCCGCTCGATGTCGTTGCCGAAATCGAATCGACCCTGCTCAACGAACTCGATCTGCAACGCGAAGGCGCCAATGCCAGCCTGCTGCGGCGCAATTTCCTGAATTCCGACGATCTCTATGTGCCGGAAGTGATCTGGTCACATACCACTGCGGGCGTGCTCACTCTTGAACGCGTCCGCGGCATTCCGGTTGATGATCTGGCCGCACTTGATGCGGCTGGCATTGATCGCGTGCGCCTCGCCGAAAAGGGTGTGCAGCTTTTCTACACGCAAGTCTTCCGCGACAATTTTTTCCATGCTGATGCGCATGCCGGAAACATCTGGGTCGATGCGTCGCGCCCGGCCAATCCGCGCTTCATTGCGCTTGATTTCGGCATCATGGGCACACTTTCGGAACAGGATCAGTTCTGGCTTGCCGAGAATTTTCTTGCCTTGTTCGAGCAGGATTATCAACGCATCGCCGACCTGCATCTGCGCGCGGGCTGGATGCCGGAGAACGTCCGCATGGACGAACTTGAATCGGCGATCCGTGCGGTGTGCGAACCGTATTTCACGCGGCCACTAAGCGAGATCTCGCTGGCGGCAGTTCTCATCAAACTGTTTCAGACCGCGCGCCGTTATCGATTGACCTTGCAGCCGCAACTGATCCTGATGCAGAAGACCTTGCTCAATATCGAAGGCGTCGGCCGCCTGCTGCATCCGAAGATCGACATCTGGGCCACGGCCAAACCGGTGCTGGAGAAGATCTGGTGGAAGCGCCGCGGTCCTAAGGCCATGCTCAAGCGCCTGCGCCAGCGCGTGCCCGAGTGGCTCGCCGCGACTCCCGACATGCCGCAACTCATGCACAGCTATCTCGAACAGGTGACCAGCGGCAAACTCGAAGTGCGCATCGCTTCAGAGGATCTGCGCCGCCTCGAAACGCACTCGCGACGCGGCCCGCAACTCGCCGTCAGCCTGACCATCGGCGCGACGTTTGCATTGTGCGCGGTCGCCTTGCAGGTACTCGATACGCAGACGCTACGCATCGGCGGAGTCTGCGTGTGGGCCATGGGTGCTGCAGCGATTTCTGCCGTTGCTTTCATTGCTGCACTGCGTTCGCGCTGACCGGCCCGCGCTCGTGATCCTCTATTGCGACGAACACATCGTCGTCGTCAACAAGCCGGCCGGCATTCCCGTGCATCGCAGCCGCATGGTCAACGACGACAAGATTTTTCTGATCGATCAGGTGCGTGTCCTGGTCGATGGACCCTTGCATCTGATCCATCGGCTCGATCGCGCCACCAGCGGCGTGCTGCTGATCGGCCGCAACTCCGAAGTGGCCGGCACACTGGGCCGGCAATTCATGCAGCGAGGTGTCGAGAAGATCTATCTCGCCGTCTGTCGCGGCTGGCCCGAACAAACCGGCGAAATCGACTATCCGCTACCCGGCGTGCGCGAGAACAGTGAACGAAAGCCGGCGCTGACCCGCTGGAGGCGACTCGCCACGGTCGAAGTACCGATCGCGATCAGCCGCTATCCACAACAACGCTATGCCCTCGTCGAGATTTCACCCGAGACCGGACGCTACCGACAAATCCGTCGGCATTTCGGCCATCTGCACCACCCGCTGATCGGCGACACCAGCCATGGCCGTAGCGAACACAACCGCCTGTTCAAGCAGTACTACAGCTCGCATCGGTTGTTGCTGCATGCGCAGAAGCTGACTTTCGATCACCCGGTCAACGCAAAGCGCATGTCGATAGAGGCTCCGCTGGATGCCGAATTCAGCGGCGTGCTGGATCATTTCGGCTGGACGGAACCCTCAGCCTGAGACCTGCTTGCTCGGGGGCTTCCATCGACCCAATCCGGCTTCCTCACTATCCGGCGTTGCTGACCGCTTGAGGGCATCACGCAAAAATTTGCGCCTCCGCTGAGCTGGTTTGTGCAATTTTCTCGCAATGAGGAATGAAGAACTCGCATTTGACGACGTTCTGAATAGACGAACGTTTTGCCACCTTGAGGAGAATCCACTCATGTCGGCTCATTCAGCAACCCGCAGCAACGCTGCCCCTCAGCTGCTTCTTTTGCCGCTGCTCGCCTTCAGTCTGCTCGCCGCAGACCTTGCCAACGCAGCCATCTGTCGAGTGACCACGGCTGGCAGTGGCAGCGGCAACAGTTGGGCTCAGGCGGCAAATTTGCAGAGCGCGCTGAGCAACAGCGCATGTGACGAGGTATGGGTCAAGCAAGGCAGCTACAACCCTGGTCCGCTGCGCACCGACTCTTTCTCGATCAAGCCAGGCGTAGAGGTGTATGGAGGCTTTGTCGGCAACGAGACGGCACGCGGACAACGCAACCCTGCGACCCATCTCACGACACTCTCCGGCGAAATCGGAACACCGAATGATGTCAGCGACAACAGCTACCATGTGGTTTTCATGGACGGCACAACGAGTGCCGGCGGCATTACCGCCAGCACCGTGCTGGATGGATTCAGCGTAAGCGGTGGCAATGCGGATGGCAGCGTGGGTACGGATGCGGCGTACGGCGGCGGCCTGTATTGCGCGGGCAATGGAGCAGGCCACGAGTGCAGTCCGACCGTGGCCAACATGACATTCAGCGACAACCGCGCCATTGGCGGTGGCGGTGCGATGTACAACAAGGCCGCACCGAGCGGCGTCAGCAGTCCGATTCTGAGCAATGTTGTTTTCAACGGCAATACGACGACGGCGGCGTACGTGTCCGGTGGCGCGATGTACAACGATGGCTCCAATGGTGGGACCAGCCGCCCTGTTCTGAACAACGTTGTCTTCAACGGCAACCGCGCGAAGAAAAGCGGTGGCGCGATGTTCAATAGCGGCAGCGGTGGCAGTGGCGGCAACCCGGTTTTGAACCATGTGACGTTCATCGACAACGAGGCGGAACTGGCCGATGGCGGAGCGGTTTTCAACGACAACAGCAGCCCGATTCTGACCCACGTCAGCTTTTCCGGAAACTCGGCGAACAATCGAGGCGGCGCAATGCACAACGCAGGCGGAGGCACGGCCAGCAGAGTCAGTAGTCCCCATTTGATCGATGTCATTTTCACCAACAACACCGCCCGACTGGGTGGCGCCATGTCCAGTGATGGCCAAAACAGCGGTACCAGCAGTCCGGTTTTGACCCGAGTCACGTTCAGCGAAAACATGGCTCGCGACCAAGGCGGCGCAATGCACAACTTTGCGCAATTTGGAGGCACCAGCAGCCCGCAAATGACCGATGTGACCTTCAACAACAACAGCGCCATGCTCGCCGGTGCGATGTACAACGATGGCAGCCACAATGGTACGAGTGTGCCGTCAATGGGCCACGTCACCTTCAGTGGCAACTCGGCGAGTGCGTCCGCCGGGGCAATCTACAACGATGGCCGCAACAACGGCGTCGCCAGTCCGGTCATCAGCAACTCCACGTTCAGCAACAACAGCAATCCGAGCGAGTTTGGCGGCGCCATCTACAGCTACGCGGGCGACGGCGGCACCAGTAGCGCGCAGCTGAGTAATGTCACCTTCAACGGCAACAGCGCGGCGCTCGGGGGCGCGATTTACAACGATGGTCGCAGCGGTGGCAATGTCAGCCCCGTATTGAGCAATGTCATTCTGTGGGGCGACACGGCGAGCAGCAGCGGCGCGGAAGTCTTCAACGATGCGGGTGCCAGCATCAGTATCGGCAGCAGTGTTGTAGCCGGCGGTTGCACGTCAATCATCGGAGCCACCTGCCAGACCGGAAACACAACCGCCAATCCCAACCTCGGAGCGCTTGGCAGCAACGGTGGCTTTACTCAGACGATGCTGCCAGGTGCCGGCAGTTCCGCGATCGATGCCGGCAATTCGACCACCTGTACGAGCGCGCCCGTCAGCGGTCTCGACCAGCGCGGAGCGGTACGTCCGTCTGGCAGCGGTTGCGACATCGGATCGGTTGAAGCGGGTGCCGTGATCGATGCCATCTTTGCCGACGGCTTTGAGTAGACACGCAAGTGTCTCTGCAAGCGAAATCCGGCCCAGCAAAAGTCTCAAGAGTTATGCCAATGAATACAAATAAACCACGACGCGCTGGCTCAGCGACCGCTTTCTGCACGGTTTTCCTTGGCTGCCTGACGCTATCGGCCGTGCATGTCGACGCCAACCCGCCCGATACGCTCAACGCGGCGTCTTCCAGCTTGTCGTATCCGACGGCCTGCGTACTGTTTGGCGATGGATTCGAACTCGCACCGGGTCCGCTATTCTTCGACGGCTTTGATTTCGCTCCGGTCCAACTTGAGGGCCCGGGTGAGCCCATTGATTTCATCACCAGCGGCGGATACACGATTCACATCAACCTTGATAATGTCACCATCAGTGACCCGCTGGGCTTGAACAAGGTCGTGAGTTCAGGTCATCAGAACGAGTACCTCAATGGCAAGCACATCAAGGACTGGGGTGGCGAAATCAATTGGGATGACGACCGGCGCAGCCTGATTCTCGCCGATGGGACGAAGCTGACGCTTGAGGCGCAGGGTCACCCCAATCTGACCCTGAGGACTTCGATCTACGATGGCCAGGAAAACCTGCAGATCGACAATCGCTGCAACTCAATCACTCATCGCAGCGTCGATCCGGGAGATACCCAGCAACGTGACCAGGCGCAATTCGATGGTGAAGTGGCGACATTCCAGACTGACATGACCCTCGGCACAGCGACCTATTCGAACGCTTACAACGAGGATCGAAACTTCAACACCATCGACATAACAACGCCACTGGGCGTCACGGGTGGCTTTGCACACCCGGGCCTGGTCAATGACCTCTACGACGATCCGCGCCGCCCGGACACTTGAGTTCGTAGCGCTTGAGCGATGGTCGTGCAAGCCAAACGGCGCATGCGTCAGAGCCGTGACGGTTGTGGAGCGAGCGCAAGACAGCGCACGCGGAATCAGGCAATGATGTTTATAGTTTCAAAACATCAATCAATGCGCCGGTCTTGAGGATCTGCGCAATGACGACCCGAAGATGACTTCCGTACCGACAGGGCAGCCCCAAACGGTTGCCGCTTACTGGCCTTCGGGCGGCTGCCAGAGTTCGATCTTGTTGCCTTCCGGGTCCATGACCCAGCCAAACTTGCCGTACTCGGATTCCTCGACCTTGTCGTCAACCTGGCAACCTTCAACTCGAAGAGCCGCCAACAGCGCATGCAGATCCGCCACCCGGTAATTCACCATGAACGGCGCCGCGCTCGGCGAAAAGTACGTTGTGTCGTCCTTGAACGCGTTCCACACCGTGGTCCCGATGCCAGCCGGATTGTCGTCGGTCACCCAGCGAAAGGTGACGCCGCCCCATTCCTCGACGTTCATTCCCAGGTGCACCCGATACCACTCCGCCAGTGCCTTTGGATCCTTGGCCTTGGAGAACACACCGCCTATGCCAGTGACTCGCTTCATCTTGATCTCCTGATTTGCGCGGGAGTAACCGAAACTACGCTATCGCGGCCCAACACTTGAGCCGAGTCAATATTTTGCATGTTAGTCAGTGACGTAACTGAAGAACGATCAAGTAATCCATTTTGTCAGGTTCGCGGTTCGCGTGATATCCAATAGTCCGGGAACCGGTGCAAGTGCGCTACAGCAACAATCAGGATTTCCGATTCGCTTTTGCGATGCTGATAGATGATCCCGTAAGGAAATTGCGATACCAGGCATCGCCGAGACAATTTGCCTACAGATAGGTAGGCCTCGGGAAACAGAACGATTCTGGACAGAGCATTTTCAACCGCAGCAGCGAACCTGATTCCGACGCCGGTTTACTGGGACTCATAGTGCTCGACGGTTTCGTCGAGCTCAACGGCAGCGAGCGCCAGGAATTTCGCGCTCATCTAACACTTGTATTTTGCGAAAACCGCTCGCGCCGAAATCGCTTCAATGTCGCCGCGCTCGTAAGCTTCAACCCTGGCGTCCGCCTCACACGCCCACGCTGCATCGATTTCCGGATTAGGAGTGTCCAAGCTCATCAAGATTCGCTCGGCCACCGCTGCGCGCTCTGAAGCTCTTAATTTCAGGGCCTTCTCGATGACGGATTTAGCGGTGTTTGTCATGGCTATTCTCGATGCATTTGTTACTCCAAAGAGTAGCACGCTGGTGCGGCTGCGGCAGCAGGCCTTTCGCGTGATTTCAGCCAACCGGTATGGCACTGGCTTGGTGCCAATATCCTCCTTTCACCATCCCCGATTTATCATTGCGCCCAAGATCCGCTATGACTGAACAACAACGCGCCGCGGCCGACTCGGCAAGGCGAAACGGAAGATCCTGGCCAGCACGCTGCCGTACTGGCGCCAGAAGCCACCGCTGTTGTAGTGCACGCCATAGCGTTCGCATATCTCGCGGACGCGCGGCGCGATTTCGACGTAGCGCGGCGCGGGCAGATCGGGGAACAGATGATGTTCGATCTGGTGGCTGAGGTGGCCGCTGAGCAGGTGGAACCAGCGGCCACCTTCGAGATTGCTTGAGCCGCCGATCTGGCGCAGATACCACTGACCCTGGGTTTCATTCTCTACTTCGGCGCGGGTCCAGGTTTGCGCGTGTTCGGTGAAGTGGCCACAGATGATGATCGCGTTGGTCCACAGATTGCGGATCAGGTTGGCGAGCAGATTTCCGAGCAACACGCGCGGCCACTGCCACAGGGCAATGGCCGGGAACAGCACATAGTCCTTGAACAGTTGGCGTCCGGCCTTGCGCAGGAACGGGCGCATGCGTTCGCGGAATTCCTGGCGCGACATCCGCCCCTTCAGGAAGCGACCGATCTTGATGTCATTGACGGCAACGCCCCACTGGAAGTTGATTGCCAGCAGCAGATACCAGAGCGGCTGCAGCAAGGTGGCCGGCGACCAGCGCTGCTCTTCGATCAGTCGCAGCATGCCGTAGCCGTAATCGTGATCCTTGCCGATGATGTTGGTGTGATCGTGGTGCTCGACGTTGTGCGAATGGCGCCAGTGCTCGCCGTCGCAGACGATGTCCCACTCGTAGGTCTGCGAGTTCAGGCCCGGATCGTTCATCCAGTCGTACTGGCCGTGCATCACGTTATGGCCGATTTCCATATTTTCGAGAATCTTCGCCATGGCCAGCGAGATCACGCCGCTGATCCAGCTGATCGGTCCCCAGCCAAACATGAGCAGACCGCGCCCGCTGATCGCCGACACCTGGGCAAGGCGCTGCATGCGGCGGATGTGTGCCGCATCATCGGCGCCGACCTTGGCCATCACCTCGGCGCGAAGGGCTGACAGTTCGGCTTCGAAGGCACGCAACGAATCGGTATCGAGAATGGTTTTGGCGGTCATCGGATGGCTCCTGCTGGAAAGGGTCGAGTTCGGGGTAGTCACAGCACAAGCTGCACGGCGCTTTGCGGCGTCGAAATGCACAACTGGATCAGTTCATCACCAGGGCCAGAGAGCTCCCCGGTCAGAAGATTGCGTACGCTGCCGCTGGTCTTGCGGCATTGGCAGCTGCGACAGATGCCGCGACGGCAGCCATAGCGCGGTGACAAGCCGGCGTTTTCCGCCGCTTCGAGCAGGCTTTGCCCGGCTTTCGCGGTGAACAGGTGTTCCGGCTTTTCCACGGTGACCGAATGGCTGGCTGCGAGCGGATCGATTGGCGTCACCCTTTGACCGAAGCTTTCGCACTGCAACTGATCGCTTGAACCGGCATCGGCGTAGTGATCCTTCACCATCTGCATGAAATTGGACGGCCCGCACAGCAGCGCCTCGCGCTCCTTCCAGTCGGGGACGGCAGCGTTGATGGCGGGCGAATCCAATCGTCCGTGTTGCCTGCTGTCGTGAAGCTTGAGGCGAAGCGAAGGCCAACTTTCAGCCAAGGCTATCAACTCCGCCGCGAACACGGTGTCGTCGGCACCGCGCCCGCTGTGCAGCAGGATCACATCGCGGCTGGAGCCGCCATTCGCCATTCCCTGCGCCAGCGACATCATTGGCGTTACTCCGCTGCCGGCACTGATCAACAACAGCGGCTGCGTTTCGCTTTTCGGCGCAAAACGGCCCTGGGACTGGCTGATTCGCACTACCTGGCCGCGCGCAAGCGCATGGGCGGCGCCCGATACGCGACCACCGGCCTGCTCGCGAATGGTCAGGCGCAGCAGGCCATCGCTGCGCGGAGCGGCCGACAGACTGAAGCAACGGCCATGACGTGCGCCGTCGATTTCCAGATCCAGCATCAGATGCTGGCCGGGCACGAAGCCCTTGAAGCGACGGTTCGGTCGCAACCACAGGCTGCGCACGCCGGGTCCTTCGTCGACCACTCGTACAACGCGTGCGCGGGGCGCCGACAGCGACCACACCGGAAGCACCGGTGC
>NZ_DASSYD010000165.1:0-14022 GCF_035703485.1 Dokdonella sp.
GCACTGGTGGGCCGAGGAACTGTCAGGTTTCGCTGCGGGCAGGGCGCGCCATCCGCTGACCGAGGTTCTGCTCGGCTACGCGCCGATCTGCGAGCTCGGCGCAGATGCCTGGGAAGCGCTGATTCCGGCAGCCTTCGCCCAGCGTGAAGCGGGGCCGTTTTCAACGCTTGGCGACATGCTCGACGCCAATCGGCATTTCCAGACTGCGCTTGCCAACATTGAGGTTACGCTGCATCCAGTGCTCGATATCGAGAACTCGGCGACGGCTGCGTCGTTGTCCTGTGTTTTCGATGAAAGTGTCCGCCTGGCCGAGATGCTGGCGCGGGATCGACTGCCAATCTCCATGGATCTGCTCGCTCGCCACCAGCTCTCGCGCAGCGAAATCGGTCAAGCCGGACCGCGGCGTGATGCCGTGCTGCGAGAACACTTTCTCGCCCTTGCCGCGCGCGTCGGTGCCAGCGAGACACGCGGACTTTCGCCGCTGACCGCCATTCGCCTGCAGGCCAATCTGAAACGCTGCCGGCGCGCCGCCAAAGCCGAAGATGTGCTGGCCGAAAGTGCCCGGAATCTGGATCGGCTGCCACCTTCCAGTGTCTGGGCAGGCTGGAAGGCGGCACGCCGCATGCGCGCAAGCGGCTGAACTTTCAAGGCAACGCTGATCCAGTGGCGATTGTGCCACTGGATCAGCGTTGCCTTAAGCTGTCCACCCTTGATCGGCGGCTCGACCCGCCCCACATCCTCGGTTCGGCGCCGGTTTTGGCCGCTGCCATCCAGACATGAAGCGGGAAGCCTCAATGATGACGACACCGAATAGCGTTCGCGCGATGCCCGATATCGCCACTGAAGCGGATCCAGGCAATGCGGGCCAGCTCGACTGGGTTGGCATGGACGAGATCGCCGTGCCGGTACGCCTGGCCAATCATGACGGCGATATCGTGCAATCGCCGGCGCGCGTTGCTGCCTACGTCAACCTGAAGCGTACCGATGCGCGCGGCATCCACATGTCGAGGTTGTACCTGCACGTCGACAAGCACCTTTCCAGCGAACCGCTGACACCGTGTTCATTGCGGCGCCTGCTGCGTGATTTTCTCGATTCACATGCCGATCTGTCCGATCGTGCTCGCATCAGCGTGCGTTTCGATCACATGGTCCGGCGCGCGGCACTGGCCAGCGACAACAGCGGCTGGAAGACTTACCCGGTCGTCATCAATGCAACCATGGAAGATGGCGCATTCAACGTTGAGCTCGAAACGGAAATCCTCTATTCGAGCACCTGCCCGTGCTCGGCAGCGCTCGCTCGACAGCTGATCCAGGAGAAGTTCAGCACCGACTTCGCAAGCGACGAACCTCTCGATCATGGCGCGGTGTTCGACTGGCTGGGCAGCGAATCCGGCATTCTTGCCACGCCGCACAGCCAGCGCAGCAGCGCGCGTGTTCGCGTGCGCCTCGCCGGCGGCTTCGAATTCCCGATCGTCGACCTGATCGACGTGGTCGAGAACGCATTGCAAACGCCTGTGCAAACGGCAGTCAAGCGCGAGGATGAGCAAGCCTTCGCCCTGCTCAATGGCCAGAACCTGATGTTCTGCGAAGATGCCGCGCGACGCATGCAGCGCGCCCTCGATGGCGACGAACGCATCATCGATTTCTGGCTGCGCGCCGCTCATCTTGAAAGCCTGCACCCGCACGATGCCGTGGCCTATGCCAGCAAGGGCATTGAAGGCGGCTATTCGGCGCAGGATCGCGGTTAGCCAACGGCAAGAAACGTCGATCCGGAGTAATTCCCGCCGAAAACGAAAAAGGGCCGCAATCGCTTGCGGCCCTTCATTATTTGGCGCCCGAAGTTGGACTCGAACCAACGACCCCCTGATTAACAGTCAAGTGCTCTAACCAGCTGAGCTATTCGGGCGGAGCCGCGCATTTTCGTGACATTGGCCCGGATCGTCAAGCCCTGTTGCTCGTTCAGCTGTCGATTGCAGCGCAAGCGGCGCTGGCTTGCGCGGCGGATGGTGTGCCACTACGCAGGCGCCCGGAGTTGCTGACGACCAGTGTTCTCGCCGCCGGCGGACCGCGGCGGTCGCAAACAGTCAAGGTGAGATTGGTTCCGCTTGCGCTGCCATCAGCCTGATAGCGGATTCGTTGTCGGCTGCTGCTGCTGAGGATCGCGATACCTGATTTCTGTGCCTGGGCGACGCCGATGATTTCCTCATCGCTGTCGTGTTCGTTGTCTCGATTGCTATCGATGAAGGCGATCCAGCCGTGTTGCCAGCGCGAATCGTCGGTGCAGTCAGTCTGGTTGCTGGACGGACAGACAATGACTTGTTGGCCGCGCATGGCGGCACCAATGCGGGCCTGGTTGATTGATACGGACAAGGCGCTTCGACTGGCTCGCGAGGCACTGGCCTGGAGCAGTTTGCTGAACGACGGCAACGCCATCGTTGTGAGTACGGCTCCGATCGAAACGACGATCATCAGCTCAACCAAGGTGACACCCGCCAAGCGCGATTTTTGCGTTTGCATGGTCCGCTCCGTTCTGGACTGGTTGAGCTCATGCTAGGCAGGGTGGCCTGCATCGACGATGGTCGATCGCGGTGTGGCCTTGTAGGAAAATGTCGATTGCTGGCGTAGGAATGGGTGTGCGATAGCTTGAATCGACGCGGGCGGGGCGTCACATGATGTCGGGTGGCTGTAGAGTGCTCACCGCTAGCCGGATTCTGAAGAAGCCCGTTCACGGGCGAGCGATATCGACGGATTGGCCAGGAGCATCGCGACCAGCGGAAGTCCCTTTTGCGGGGCGCCTGAAGGCGCTCCTGAAGGTTTGCGGCGAAACTGCGTTTCGCTTTTCCAATTTCCCACTCCCCACTCCCCACTCCCCACTCCCATGTCAGACCGATTCCAGCTCGAAGCCCCGTACAAGCCCGCCGGTGATCAACCGCAAGCGATCGAGCGCCTGGTTGCAGGATTTGAATCGGGTCTGGCCCATCAGACCCTGCTCGGCGTGACCGGCTCAGGCAAGACCTACACGATCGCCAACGTGATCCAGCAGGTGCAACGACCGACATTGATCATGGCGCCGAACAAGACACTGGCCGCGCAGCTGTATGGCGAGTTCAAGGAGTTCTTTCCGCACAATGCGGTCGAGTATTTCGTCAGCTACTACGATTACTACCAACCCGAGGCCTATGTGGCTTCGTCGGATACGTATATCGAAAAGGATGCTTCGATCAATGATCACATCGAGCAGATGCGCCTGTCGGCGACCAAGACCCTGCTGTCGCGCCCGGATGCCTTGATCGTCGCCACCGTCTCGGCGATCTACGGCCTCGGCAAGCCCGAGGACTATCTGCAGATGCGCCTGATCCTCGCGCGTGGCGAACACACCGACCAGCGCAAGCTGATCCGCCATCTGACCGAACTGCAATACACGCGCAACGACATGGAACTGCGCCGCGGCAGCTATCGCGTACGCGGCGAGGTCATCGACGTGTTTCCGGCCGAATCGGAAACCGAGGCCTTGCGCATCGAGTTGTTCGATGGTGATGTGGAAAATCTGGCGATCTTCGATCCGCTGACCGGCGAAGTGCTGCGCAAGGTGCCGCGCTACACGGTGTATCCGAAGACGCATTACGCCACCACGCGTGCGGCGGTGCTCAATGCGGTCGAGACGATCAAGGTCGAACTCAAGGAACGCCTGGAGCAACTTTATGCGGCGAACAAGTTGCTCGAAGCGCAGCGCTTGCAGCAGCGCACCCAGTTCGACATCGAAATGATGGCTGAAATCGGCTATTGCCAGGGCATCGAGAACTATTCACGGCATCTGACCGGCGCCACGCCTGGTGATCCGCCACCGACCCTGTTCGACTATCTGCCCGCCGACGCCTTGCTTGTCGTCGACGAATCACATGTCACGGTTCCGCAACTGGGCGGCATGTACAAGGGTGATCGCTCGCGCAAGGAGAATCTGGTCGAGTTCGGCTTTCGTTTGCCTTCGGCGCTGGACAACCGGCCCTTGCGATTCGACGAATGGGAGGCGCGCGCACCGCGCAGCATCTTTGTCTCGGCGACACCGAGCGCGTACGAGCTGGAGAAATCAGCGGGCAGCGTGGTCGAGCTCGTGGTGCGGCCGACCGGCCTGATTGATCCCGAGGTCGAGATCCGCCCGGTACGTACCCAGGTCGATGATCTGCTGTCCGAGGCCAATGCGCGCATCGCCATGGGTGATCGCGTGCTGGTGACGACGCTGACCAAGCGCATGGCCGAGAACCTGACCGAATACCTTGGCGAGCACGGCATTCGCGTGCGCTACCTGCATTCGGATATTGAAACGGTCGAGCGCGTGGAGATCCTGCGTGATCTGCGTCTGGGTGAATTCGATGTGCTGGTCGGCATCAACCTGTTGCGCGAAGGCCTCGACATGCCCGAGGTGTCGCTGGTCGCGATCCTCGATGCCGACAAGGAAGGCTTCCTGCGCTCATCGGGCTCGCTGATCCAGACCATCGGCCGCGCCGCGCGCAACTTGCGTGGCAAGGCGATCCTGTACGCCGACAAGATCACCCGCTCGATGAAGATCGCCATCGATGAAACCGATCGACGCCGGGCCAAGCAGGTCGAGTACAACCTCGAACACGGCATCACCCCGAAAGGGGTCAGCAAGAAGATCACCGACATCATGGAAGGGGCGCGCGCGGAATCGGCCCGTGGTGGCAAGCGTGATCGCTGGGGCAAGGTTTCCGCTGCCGAGCGCCAAATTGCCGAAGAGTCCGCCGAATACCGCATGTTGTCCCCCGAGCAGATCGCCCAGCGCATGAAGAAACTCGAGGCACAGATGTACAAGCACGCCCAGGATCTCGAATTCGAAGAGGCCGCCCGCGTACGCGACCAGATTCATCGGCTGCGCGAGCAGGGGTTGTTGGGGTAGAGCCGGGAGTGGGGAATAGGGAGTGGGGAATCGGTAGAAGCAGTGATATTGCGGTTTGACGTTGAGCGCAACGATTTTCGATTTTTGCTGATGACCGAAAGGGCTTAAAACTGGCTTCTCCGCTAGTTGAGCGACGCGTGACCTATTCCCCACTCCCTACTCTCGATTCCCGGTCGGGACCAAGCGCGAGATCCTTTGGGCGCAAGAAATGCTTCATGGAAAGACGAAAATCAACAAATCGTGTCATCCCGACTTGTGCACCGCCGCAGACTCGGTTAGTCTGCGCGCCCCCGCATTCAAGGGGCGCGTAGCTCAGCGGTAGAGCACTACCTTGACATGGTAGGGGTCACAGGTTCGATCCCTGTCGCGCCCACCAACCGAAGTCGGCAACGATGGATCGTCCGCCGAAGCGAAAAGAGTGACCGAATTTTTCGCTGTCAAATGCAAGACTGTTTCGCACACGTCAGAAGTTGCAATCTCACCTCAACAGGAAGCGTAGTTCAAACGAACACGATCACCATGACGCGAACCTTTGCCCACTGATTGAACCGACGCGAAGCAATGCAGAGAACATAAAGGCGCTTCGGCGCCTTTATGTGTTTCAGGAGACCAGAATCATGATCAACATCACCCTTCCGGACGGCAGCGTCCGTCAATTCGAAAGCGCGGTCAGCGTCCAGGAGGTCGCTGCCTCGATTGGCGCGGGTCTGGCCAAGGCTACTGTCGCCGGCAAGGTCGATGGCAAGCTGGTCGATGCCAGTGATCGCATCGATCACGATGCCACGCTGCAGATCATCACGCCGAAGGACGAGGAGGGCGTCGAGATCATTCGCCACTCCTGCGCGCATCTGGTCGGTCATGCGGTCAAGCAGTTGTTTCCGACTGCGAAAATGGTCATTGGCCCGGTCATCGAAGAGGGTTTCTACTACGACATCTGGTTCGAGCGCCCGTTTACGCCGGAAGATCTGGCGGCAATCGAGCAGCGCATGATTGAGCTGATCGATACCGAATACGACGTGATCAAGAAGATCACGCCGCGTGACGAAGTCATTGCCGAGTTCAAGAAGCGTGGTGAGGACTACAAGCTGCGCCTGATCGAGGACATGCCCGATGAGAAGGCCATGGGCCTTTACTATCATCAGGATTACCTCGACATGTGCCGTGGTCCGCATGTGCCGAACACGCGTTTTCTCAAGGTTTTCAAGCTGACCCGCATTTCCGGCGCGTACTGGCGTGGCGATGCCAAGAACGAGCAGTTGCAGCGCGTTTACGGCACCGCCTGGGCCGACAAGAAGCAGCTCGCCGCCTATATCCTGCGCATCGAAGAGGCCGAGAAACGCGACCACCGCAAGTTGGCCAAGCAGCTCGATCTGTTTCATTTCCAGGAGGAAGCGCCCGGTCTGGTGTTCTGGCATCCGAAGGGCTGGCAGATCTGGCAGATCGTCGAGCAGTACATGCGCCAGGTCTATCGCGACTCCGGCTACGACGAGATCAAGTGTCCGCAGATTCTCGACAAGAGCCTGTGGGAGAAGACCGGGCATTGGCAAAACTATCGCGACAACATGTTCATCACCTCATCGGAAAATCGCGACTACGCGCTCAAGCCGATGAATTGCCCTGGCCACGTGCTGGTCTACAACCATGGCCTGCACAGCTATCGCGAGTTGCCGATCCGCTACGGCGAGTTCGGTTCGTGCACGCGCAACGAGCCTTCTGGAGCCCTGCACGGCCTCATGCGCGTACGCGGCTTCGTCCAGGATGACGGCCATATCTTTTGTACCGAAGAGCAGATCGAGGGTGAGGTCGTGGCTTTCCATCGCCAGGCCATGCAGGTCTACGCGCATTTCGGCTTCGAGGACATTGCTCTCAAGCTTGCCTTGCGTCCGGATGCGCGTATTGGATCGGATGAAGTCTGGGACAAGTCCGAAGAAACCTTGCGCGCGGCGCTGCGGGCATCGGGCGTCGAATGGCAGGAATTGCCCGGTGAGGGTGCGTTTTACGGCCCGAAGATCGAATACCACATGCGTGATTCGCTGGGCCGGGCCTGGCAGGTTGGCACCATGCAGGTGGATTTCTCGATGCCGGGACGCCTCGGCGCCGAATACGTGGGCGAGGATTCAGCACGGCATACGCCGGTCATGCTGCATCGCGCCATCGTCGGTTCGATGGAGCGTTTCATCGGTATCCTGATCGAGCACCATGCCGGCCAATTCCCGGTCTGGCTGGCTCCGGTGCAGGCAGTCGTCATGAATATCACGGATGCGCAGGGTGATTTCGCTGCCGAAGCCATGCAAACCCTTGTCGCGCAAGGGTTCAGGGTAGAGGCGGATTTGCGCAACGAGAAGATCGGATATAAAATCCGCGAACACACGCTTAACAAGGTTCCCTATCTGCTGGTCGTTGGTGACCGCGAAAAGGAGGCGGGGGCTGTTGCTGTGCGTGCGCGTTCAGGGGAAGACCTCGGCACTTTCACGATCAGTGAATTCGCCGAGCGCCTCAAATCCGAATCGCAGGCCGACTGAAAGTCCTTGATTCGACTGTAGAAATCGCCAGGAGTAATTTCGTATCGCAACTGAAAAAGCAAACCGCAGGAATCTTGAAATCCGGGTTCCACAGGTTCGTGTCATCGGCGCTGATGGTGAACAAGTAGGTGTTCTCACGCGCGACGAAGCCTTGAGCATGGCTCAGGAGTTGGGTCTGGATCTGGTCGAGATCCAGCCAACCGCCAATCCACCGGTTTGCCGGATCATGGATTTTGGCAAGTACAAGTTCGATGCGCAGAAAAAAGCGCATGCGGCAAAAAAGAAGCAGAAACAGGTCGAGATCAAGGAACTCAAATTCCGCCCGACCACCGATGTTGGCGACTACACGATCAAGCTGCGCAACCTGCGCCGCTTTCTCGAAGAGGGCGACAAGGTCAAGATCACGATCCGCTTCCGCGGGCGCGAAATGGCGCATCAGGAGCTTGGCGACAAGATGGTCAAGAAGATCGCCGCGGATATCGCCGAAGAAGCGGTGATCGAGCAATACCCGCGCATGGAAGGGCGCTTGATGGTCATGATGATCGCACCAAAGAAGAACAAGTGATTTTTATCGGCGGAATGTTCTGCCGGTGAATGAGGAGCGACCCGGAGCCCCGGGTCATACAAACCGGATCGAGCAGGAAGGAAAGAACGGCAGCCGCCGTCGCTCGGGCCAGTAACGAAAAACTGAAAAGGAGTTGGGCCCATGCCCAAGATGAAAACCAACCGGGCCGCTGCCAAGCGGTTCCGCAAAACGGCGTCAGGCAAGTTCAAATGCGGTCACGCATTCAGAAGCCACATCCTGACCAAGAAATCGACCAAGCGTAAGCGCAATCTCCGCAGCACGAATCACGTGCGTGCCGAAGATGCCGGCCGCGTCGCCCGCATGCTGCCCTACTTGTAAGGAGGACTGACCCATGGCACGAGTAAAACGTGGCGTCACCGCCCACCGTAGGCACAAGAAGATCCTGACCCGCGCGAAGGGCTACTACAACGCTCGCCGCAAGGTCTATCGCGTTGCCAAGCAAGCCGTCATCAAGTCCCTGCAGTACGCTTATATCGGCCGCAAGCAGCGCAAGCGTCAGTTCCGTTCACTGTGGATCGTCCGCATCAATGCCGGCGCCCGCATGTACGGCCTGAGCTACAGCCGCCTGATGAATGGCCTCAAGAAAGCCAACATCAACGTCGATCGCAAGGTCCTCGCTGACCTCGCCATCCACGATATCGCCGCGTTTGCAGCCCTGGCAGAGAAAGCCAAGACCGCCCTGGCTGCGTGATCTTTGCGTCGGTGCCTGTTGGCGCCGGCCCTGGTGTTTGATGAATGGGGAGCGGGCTACGGCTTCGCTCCCCATTTCATTTGCGAGTACAGCAACGGATTCCCGTGATGACGCAACCCTTGCAAGCCCGAATCGATGCCGCGCTGGCGGCCATTGGCGCCGCCTCAACGCTGGACGCGCTCGATGCCGAACGCGTTGCCGTGGTCGGCAAGTCCGGTTTCATCACCGAGCAACTCAAGCAGCTTGGCAAGTTGCCGGCAGACGAGCGCAAGGCGGCTGGCGAGAGCATCAACATCGCCAAAAATGTCGTACTTGATGCAATCTCTGCGCGCCGCGCCGTGCTCGATGAGGCGGCTTTCGACGCACGCATGGCGAATGAACGCATCGACGTCAGTTTGCCGGGTCGTCGTTCAGAGCGCGCCAACCTGCACCCGGTGACGCGCGCCATGGAGCGCATTTGCGACATCTTCGCGCGCCTTGGCTACGACCGCCTCGACGGACCCGAAATCGAGGATGACTGGCACAATTTCGAGGCCTTGAACTTCGCCCCCGATCACCCCGCGCGGACGATGCACGATACCTTCTGGTTCCCGGACGGTCGTCTGCTGCGCACGCATACCTCGCCAGTACAGATTCGCGGCATGTCCGGGCGCAAACCACCGATCCGCATCATCGCCCCGGGCAAGGTCTATCGCAGTGACTCTGATCAGACTCATTCACCGATGTTCCACCAGGTTGAGGGCTTGCTGATCGATGAGACCTCGAACTTCGCCGACCTCAAGGGCACCCTGGCGGCTTTCGTTCGCTCGTTCTTCGAGCGCGATTTCGAGATGCGCCTGCGCCCGAGTTTCTTTCCGTTTACCGAGCCGTCGGCCGAAATGGATATCGGCTGGAGCAGCGAAAACGGCGAGACCAAATGGCTCGAAGTCCTCGGCTGCGGCATGGTTCATCCAAATGTCCTGAAAAATTGCGGCATCGATCCCGAACGCTACAGCGGTTTCGCTTTCGGCCTCGGCGTCGACCGTTTCGCCATGCTGCGCTACGGCGCCGACGATCTGCGTGCTTTTTTCGACAATGACCTGCGCTTTTTGCGGCAGTTTGCTTAGAAGCGGGGAGTGGGGAGGAGTGGGGAGTTGGAAAGCCGGTTTTTCGTTTCGCTGATGGCTTTCAGGTGACCAACCCATTTCGAATTTTCCCATTTCCACGTAATGCGCTCTACCTACTCCCTATTTCCTACTCCCCACTCCCGGCCCCTGAATGAAAGTTAGCGAAAACTGGTTGCGTGAGCTTGTCGAGATCCCGGTTGGGCGCAAAGAGCTCGCGCATCGTTTGACGATGGCAGGTCTCGAAGTTGAGGACATCGCGGTACTCGGCGATGCACTCGATGGCGTATTGGTTGCGGAAATCATTGCCACCGACAAGCATCCTGACGCGGACAAGCTCAAGGTCTGCAAGGTCGATGTCGGGCAAGGCGAGCCTCTGCAGATTGTCTGTGGTGCGCCGAATGCTCGGGTAGGTTTGAAAGCTCCGCTGGCGACGGTTGGAACCAGAGTCGGTTCGATCACGATCAAGCCGGCGAAACTGCGTGGCATCGAATCGAACGGCATGCTCTGCTCGGGACGCGAGCTCGGCCTGGGTGCCGATGCCGACGGCCTGCTCGAGTTGCCTGTCGATTCCGTGGTCGGCAAGTCGCTGGCCGAAGCCTTGGGCTTGCCCGATGCGGTGATCGAAATTGGCCTGACGCCGAATCGATCGGACTGCCTCGGCATGCACGGCATAGCCCGTGAAGTGGCAGCAAACTTCGGGGTTGTCGCGCACTTGCCAACCGTTGAAAAGCAGGAAGCGAGCCATGACGGCACGATCGAAGTGCGCGTCGAGGCGACAGCGGATTGTCCGCGTTTCTGCGGACGTTTGCTGCGTGGTGTCAATGCGAAAGCAGCGTCTCCGGCATGGCTCAAGGAGCGTCTGCGTCGCGCTGGTATCCGCCCGATCAACGCACTGGTCGATGTCACCGCCTACGTCATGATCGAAACCGGCCAGCCGATGCACGCCTATGATGCCGCGGCGTTGAATGCACCTGTCATCGTGCGTCGCGCGCGCAAGGGAGAGAAGCTCAAATTGCTTGACGAGCGCCTTGTGGATCTCGACGACGGCTATCTGGTCATTGCCGACAATATCAAAGCGATCGGTCTGGCCGGCATCATGGGTGGCTACGAAACGCGGGTCAGCGACAGCACGGTTGATGTATTCCTGGAAGCCGCTCATTTCGCGCCCGCCACGATCAGCGGCCGCGCACGCCGACTTGGATTGCACACTGACGCCTCGCACCGTTTCGAGCGTGGAGTCGATGCCGAGCTGCCGGAACAAGCAATCGAGCGCGCAACGGAGTTGTTGCTCGAAATCGTCGGCGGATCTGCCGGGCCGCTGGTCGAAAATCTTTCCGCCGCACAGCTTCCACTTCGCCCGGCGGTGAATCTGCGTCGTGTGCGTCTCCAACGCATCCTTGGCATCAAAATCGCTGACACGGATGTTGCGCGAATTCTCGAATCACTTGGAATGCAGGTGTCAACCGGCAGCGAAGGCTGGACGGCAGTTCCGCCGGCATCCCGTTTTGATCTTGCCATCGAGGAAGATCTGATCGAGGAGGTTGCACGAATCCACGGCTATGAGCGGATCCCGGCACAGGCGCCGCGTGGCGAGATCACGCCTGCAGCCATCCCGGAAGATCGCGTCGCGCTCGCCGCGCTGCGCCAGCAACTTGCGGCACGAGATTACGCGGAGGCAATCAGTTATGCCTTTGTCGCCGCCGATCTGCTCAAGACCTGGGGTCTCGAAGAATCGGCGATTGCTCTGGCCAATCCGCTGTCGGCTGAACTGGCCGTCATGCGCACGAGTTTGTTGCCCGGACTTGTATCCGCGCTCGACGCAAACCGAAAGCGCCAACAATCGAGGGTGCGCCTGTTTGAGAGTGGACGCAGTTACCACGCGGCTGAAAATGGCCCGGTCGAGATCGAGCGAATCGCCGCGGTTGCCATCGGAGATGCCTGCGCCGAGCAATGGGGCGAATCGAGTCGGCCGATGGATTTCTACGATCTGAAGGGTGATCTCGAATCATTGCTGTGCCTGCTCGGAGCGGCAGCTGCGGAATTTCGGTTTGAAGCTGGCGGCCCTTCGTGGTTGCATCCGGGTCGATCGGCGATCATTTTCCGCGGCGCCACCGCGGTCGGCCACGCAGGCGCCCTCAACCCAAGGTTGCAGAAAGCGCTCGATCTGGATGCCGATGTCTATGTCTTCGAGCTGGAAACCGCAGCAACCACCAGTCGTGCCGTTCCCAGCGCTGGCAAGCTCTCGCGTTTTCCGTCGGTACGGCGCGATATTGCGATTGTGATCGCCGAGGGCGTCTCCTTTGCGGAAATCGATGCGACGATCCGTCGCGCAGTGGGTGAAAAGCTGGTCGATCTGGTCCTGTTTGATCGATATACGGGGCCACATCTCGGAATTGGAGTCAAAAGTCTCGCTATGGGCTTGATTTTGCAGGATGGTTCACGCACCCTAACGGATCAGGACGCAGATGAATGCGTTGATCTGGCGGTCTCCGCTCTGGCGGCTGGTTACAAGGCAAAGTTGCGGGGGTAGGATGGCGCTTACGAAGGCTGAAATGGCAGAGCGTCTGTTCATAGACGTTGGTTTGAACAAACGTGAAGCCAAGGAATTCGTTGATGCGTTCTTCGAATCCGTACGTGATGCGTTGGAAAAAGGGGAGCAGGTCAAGTTGTCCGGTTTCGGCAATTTTGATTTGCGCATGAAAAATGAGCGCCCCGGACGCAACCCGAAAACCGGCGAGGAGATTCCGATCTCAGCGCGGCGTGTGGTGACGTTCCGGCCAGGGCAAAAGCTGAAGGTTCGAGTAGAGGCTTATGCTGGATCAGGGGAGTAACAGCGAGCTACCGGCGATACCGGCAAAGCGCTATTTCGCGATAGGCGAAGTCAGCGAACTTTGTGGTGTCAAGCCGCACGTGCTTCGCTATTGGGAACAGGAGTTCCCGAACCTCAAACCAGTCAAGCGGCGCGGCAACCGACGCTACTATCAACGTCATGACGTACTCATGATTCGGCAGATCCGTTCGCTTCTTTACGATCAGGGCTTCACGATCACCGGTGCGCGGCAACGCCTTGAGGGGCCTGAGGCACGCATGGAAGTCAGCATGACCGGGCAGATCGTCAAACAATTGCGCATGGAGCTGGAGGAAGTCCTGCAGATCCTGCGTCGTTGATTTTCGCGGGTGTACTCGGGACAAGCCTGATACAATTCGCGCCCCTCGCAATATCCAATTTCAAGTCCGTTTCGTCGGGGCGTAGCGCAGCCTGGTAGCGCACCTGCCTGGGGGGCAGGGGGTCGTGGGTTCGAATCCCGCCGCCCCGACCAATTCGACTTGAGATGTCCCGATCGTTGGACGTTGCCTCACCCTGAGGCGCGCGTGCCTGTCGGGGTTTTCCGGATTCGCATGTTGCCGGAGAAGTGACCGGGACTGTCGGTCGCCTACCATCACCGAAGCATCTATCAAGCCAGGACGTGGCAATGGTCTGACCTTGCCGTGGCGTCTGCGGGTTTATTATGTCCATTCATCCACTTTGCAGGAGAATCGTGTGCTCTGGGCGGATGTTGTGCCTGCATTTCGGACAAAAAAAGCCACGGCATCCTTGGAGGCCGTGGCTAACAACGATCAGATCGTTGGAGAGTTTAGAAACGTTGTGTGTAACGGGCGTAGTAGAAGCGGCCGATATCGAAACCGCCGTAGTAGGAGACGTTGGCGTTAGGCTGCGTATACATCACGGGTCCCTCTCTCCCGAACACGTTGTTGGCACCGACCGAGATCGTCGCCTTCCACGGTGCGGTCCAGCGGAACTGAACATCGTTGAATGCCGTTGCGCCCGTCACGTTGAGCGGAGCGGCGATGGATTCTCCATCGATGTTCGGATAGCGGTAATCAGGGTCGCTACACTCTTCCGGGAACGCTGCGGCACTGAGGCAGCTTTCCTTCATCGCCGAGTAGTAGCGGATGGTCCAGCTGGCACCGAAATCACCAAGCTCCCAACCCAGATTGAGGTTGGAGCGGATACGGAAAGATCCGGCGAAGCTGGTGTTCTGGTTCGGAATGCCCGGCGCATTGGTGGAAAGGTTCTCGTCACGAACCGTGTAGGTCGTGTTCCATTGCGTGGTGAAGGCTCCCCAGTTTTCCAGATCGAATCGGTAGCTCACATCAAAGTCGTAACCTTCCGTTTCGCGGTAGCCGGCATTGCGACCTCC
>NZ_DASSYD010000114.1:0-6919 GCF_035703485.1 Dokdonella sp.
ATCGTCGCGGCCGCCGGTGCCGCTGCTGCGTTTGCGGTGAATGCGGTCAGCAATACCGCACTGATCGCGGTACTGCTGCGCTGGCGCCCACCGCCGAATCCGAATCCGCTGCCTCGCGAGACACTTGGCACCGCAGTCGCAGCGGGCGTTCGCTTTGTTGCCGGCTCGCCGGCCATTCGCAGGGTTCTGCTGCGCAGCGCGATCTACTGTATCGGCGCGAGCGCGCTGATGGCCCTGATGCCCTTGCTCGCCAAGGACCTGATCGGCGGCGGACCGCTGACCTACGGTCTGCTGCTCGGTGCATTTGGCGTGGGCGCAGTCGCCGGCGCCGTCGGCAACGCAAAGTTGCGTGAGCTGATGTCGACCGAGGCCATCGTCCGACTGACCAGCGTCAGTTTTGCGGTTGCCGCGGCAATCGCCAGTGTGAGCACGCATCTGCTGGCGACAATGGCGGCGCTGCTTCTGGCCGGCGCGGGCTGGCTGCTGACGATGGCCACATTCAACGTCGCCGTGCAGATGTCGGCTCCGCGCTGGGTCGTTGCGCGTGCCTTGTCGATCTATCAGATGGCGGCATTTGGCGGGCTCGCAGCCGGTAGCTGGTTGTGGGGCGAAGTCGCAGCGAGCAAGAGTCTCACCCTGTCACTGCTGGCGGCATCCGTGGTCATGCTCGGCTGCGCGGCGCTTGGACGCTGGCTGCCGCTCGCGCAGACGGAGGAACTCAACCTCGATCTGCTGCGCCTCTGGAAAGAACCGAGCACGGTCGTCCCTGTCGATGCGCGAACGGGTCCGGTCGTGATCACGATCGAGTACGTAATTGCTGAGGCAGATGTCGCGGAGTTTCTCGCCGCGATGGTCGAGCGACGTCGTGTGCGCCGCCGCGATGGGGCACGCAGCTGGCGCCTGCTGCGTGATCTCGCGGACGCTGAAATATGGATCGAGCGCTACGAAACGCCGACCTGGCTCGATTACGTTCGCCACAACAGCCGCATGACCCACCACGACGCAGCCATTTCCAAACGCCTGTGGGCCCTCCACCGTGGAAGCGCAGAACCAAGCGTCCGACGCAGGATCGAACGCCAGTGCGCTCCGCGTCTCTGGCAGCAAGCGCGCGAACCGCTGATCGATCCCACCCGATTGCCGTAGCGCAACAACCCATAGGTTTTGATATGCACGTCTGAATATTTAGCTGCCCGGAAAGCAGGCACATGCAATTGCCCGTAGCTCGCCGCCAAATACCATCAGCTATGCTGTACGACCGTTTCAATTTGAGTCACCGCAATGCTTGACGCGGCCAGCCTGGGACACGACATGATCCGGCTTCTAAAAGTCTCGACCGCCCTGTTGCTCTTGTCCGCAATGGCAATCGTTCTGGCCCGGATCATATTCGCCATCCCCGCTGTCGAGGGCCGGCTTGATGATGTCGCCCTGCCTCCCCCGCAAAGCGGCCCCCTGGCTGATCGGGCTGCACGCAACCTCCCCGGCAAGACCGGCATCGCGGCGCTTGGATGGGGCGCAGACGCTTTTGCCGCGCGCATCCTGCTGGCGGATGCCGCCGTCTCCTCCATCGACGCGCAGTACTACATCTGGCACGGCGACCTGACCGGCTCGCTCCTGCTCGACGCCTTGCGCCGTGCGGCGGATCGTGGCGTGCGCGTGAGACTGCTACTGGATGACAACGGCACCTCCGGTCTCGATGCCGAAATCGCGCAGCTCGACGCGCATGAGAACGCCGAGGTCCGGCTCTACAACCCGTTCAACCTGCGCCGTTTCAAAATGCTGAGTTTCACCTTCGACTTCTTCCGCCTGAACCGGCGCATGCACAACAAGTCCTTCACCGTCGACGGTCTCGCCACGATCGTTGGCGGGCGCAACGTCGGCGACGAATACTTCGGAATCGGCGCCACGCCGCTGTTTGTTGATCTGGACGTCCTGGCCGTAGGCAAGATCGTTGCCGAAGTGGCCGCCGACTTTGATCGTTACTGGGCCAGTCCTTCAGTGCATCTGGCCGGGCCCATCGTCGGAACGACGAACGGCGATCCAATCTCCGAGCGTTTGACGCGCTGGCGTGATGATCCCCGCTTCCGGGAATACAAGGAAATCCTGAAGGCGTCGAACCTAATTGCGCCTCTTTCCAATGGCACCCTTGAACTTGAATGGACCGACGCCGTGCTGGTCAGCGATGACCCGGTCAAGGGACAGGGAGCGGTCCCGCGCGAGGATCTACTCGCCGGTCAGCTGGCACGCAAGGTCGGCACCATCGAACGGCGTTTTGACGGCGTCTCTGCCTACTTCGTGCCCGGCAAGGCCGGCGTGGACGCCTTCGCCAAGCTGGAAGCCCAGGGTGTACAAGTGCGCATGCTGACCAACTCACTGGAGGCCACCGACGTACTACCGGTGCATGCCGGCTACGCCAAGCGCCGTGAGGCAATGCTCGCGTCCGGCGTCGACCTCTTCGAGCTTCGCCGCATGGCCACGCCGGAGACACCCGATGATCTGGGCATCTTTGGCTCTTCCGGCGCAAGCCTGCATGCCAAGACGTTCGCCGTGGACGGCGAGCGGATCTTCATCGGCTCATTCAACTTCGATCCGCGCTCGAACCAGCTCAATACCGAGATGGGTCTGCTGATCGACAGCGAGACCCTCGCAACCGGTCTGCATGCGGCCTTTGACGATGGATTTAGAGGCCTTGCCTGGCAGGTCGAAGAGCAGAACGGCAAGCTTGCATGGGTCGATCCGGCGACCGGCTCGGTCACCACGGAGGAGCCCGGATCGAGCACGTTCCGAAACCTCGCGCTGACGGTGGTCGGCTGGTTGCCGGTGGAGTGGCTGCTTTAGAACAACGCTGATCAAGTGGCGCTCAGAAGGCCTGCCAGATGCGCTGCGCGGCGAAGTGAAGACAGCTTGCGTTGTTCCTCATTGCCCCCGCGTTGACTCACGTCATGTCAGCTTTTTCTCAACAACGATACGATCAACCATCAACCACGACCATTGAGTGAAATTTGTCCATAAATAGCGCAAGCGAAAAAAAGCAGACCCTTTCATGGTTTGTCTTCGGCCTGATGGCCAGCGTGACTTTTGTCGGCCTTTTATCCGAACTGGTGCCGTCTGGCATCTTGCCGCAGATGACCGAGGGACTGGGCATTGAGGAAAGCGAAGTCGGCTTCATGGTCGGCGTCTATGCGCTGGCTTCCGCCGTCGCCGCCATCCCGCTGGTCAGCGCTACCCTGGCGATCAACCGCAAGACATTGCTGATGGTGCTTCTGGCCGGATTTGCTGCTTCGAATATTGTTGTCGGCCTTTCATCGTCTTATACGGTCATCATCTCCGCGCGCATCGTCGGCGGAATATGCGCTGGCGTGATGTGGCCGATGATCGCGGCCTACGGTACGCGACTGGTTCCGGAAAACATGCATGGCAAGGCGATCACGGTCATCATGTCGGGCAATACCCTGGGCATCAGCATCGGCCTGCCGGCAATGACCGCGATCGGGCTCACCTTCGGCTGGCGCAGCGTCTTCTTTGCTCTCGGCGTCATTGCCATCGTCATCGCCGTGCTGTCGTACTTCTATTTGCCCGCAGTGAAAGGCGAAAAACTCAGCAGAAGCAATTCGCCGCTGGCGGTGCTGAAAATGCCGTCGATGCTGATCGTCTTGCTGTTGACCTTTCTATCGGTCGCCGCCCACTACGGCATCTACACCTACATCACCTTGCTGGTGGAGTTGATCGACTTCACTGGAGGCATCGGCATGGCCCTGCTGATTTTCGGTATCGGCTCGGTGATTTCGGTGATTGTTTCAGCGAAATACATCGACGCCTATCTGCGCCCGCTGATCGTGCTCATGCTCGGCGTTGGCGCCCTTTCCATGGCCATGTTCCTTGTTTTCAAAGGCACCCTGGTCATCTCGCATGCCGCATTCTTCCTGTGGGGGCTGGCCTTTGGTCCGCTGGTGACCATGTACCAGACCGCCGTAACCAAGCAGGTTGAAAAAGCCCGGGACATCGCGACATCCGTGCAATCGAGCGTCTTCAATCTTTCGATCATGGTCGCCACCTGGGTCGGCGGCATGCTGCTGGTCCATTTCCCGGAAAACGGTGTCAAGTTCATTGTTTACATGTCACTGGCCTGCTTTGTTCTGGCCATGATCATTGCGTTTCAGGCCAGGCGCACCCTGCGCTCTTCCCCCGGCCCGGCCACCAACCCTTGAGTGAGGAAATCATGAAAAAATTCACCCATGCCCGAATCTATCGAGAGCACGATGAAGTCAGCGAGATCCTCGTCGACAAAGGTGTCATCAAGCAGATCGGCAAGAACCTGCCCAAGGCAGACGAGGAGATCGACCTGCAGGGTCGTCTCGTGGTGCCACCTTACGTGGACGCCCACCTGCATCTGGATTATGTCTACACCGCGCGCAGCGAGGGTGCCGCGAATACCAGCGGCACCCTGTTCGAAGGCATCGCCCGCTGGCACGACGTCAAGAAGAACCAGACGATCGACGACGCCAAAGAGCGCGCGCTGAAGGGCATCAACGAAGAGGTTTCCAGAGGTGTCCAGTTCATTCGCACGCATATCGACGTGTGCGATCCCAAGCTGACCGGACTCAAGGCGATGCTGGAAATCCGCGAACAGCTCAAGGACAAGGTCACCATCCAGATCGTCGCATTCCCGCAGGAAGGCATGTACGCCTGGAAGGGCGGCGACGAGATGGTCGAGGAAGCGCTGAAGATGGGCGCGGATTGCGTCGGCGCCATTCCGCACTTCGAATGGGCGCGCGAAATCGGCGAAAAATCCATGCACCGCACCGTTGAGCTGGCGGTCAAGCACGACAAGCTGATCGACGTGCACTGTGACGAGACCGACGACGTGATGAGCCGCTTCGTCGAACTGCTCAATGCGCTGGTGATGTCCGAAGATATCGGCACGCGCACAGCGGCCAGCCATACTTGTTCCTTCGGCTCGGCGGACAACGCCTACGCGTTCCGCATGATGAGTCTGTTCCAGAAATCCGGGATGAACTTCATCTCGCTGCCCACCGAGAACGCCTATCTGCAGGGCCGCCAGGACACCTACCCCAAGCGCCGCGGCCTGACCCGGGTCAAGGAACTGTGGGAAAGCGGCATCAACGTCTGCTTCGGCCAGGATTCGATCAACGATCCGTGGTATCCGGTTGGCAACGGCAACCTGATGAACATACTCGACAACGGCATTCACCTCGCCCAGACCATGTCGTTCGACGAGCTCGACCGCTGCATCGACCTGATCACCCATAACGGTGCGAAGACCCTGAACGTGGAAGACCAGTACGGCATCGAAACGGGCAAGCCGGCCAACTTCCTCGTCCTTGATGCCCGATCACCGTTCGAAGCCGTGCGCCAGCGCGCCGATGTACTCGCATCGATCCGCCATGGCGACTACCTGTTCAAGCGCCCCGAGCCGAGCTACGACATAGCGCTTGATCTGCTTGCCGGGACGAAGTGAAAAGGATGCAAACATGAATCGCCTGAAAGGTAAAATTGCCATCGTAACCGGCGCTGCCCAGGGTATGGGCGCTGCACACGCACGCGCCTTTCTCAAGGAAGGCGCCAGGGTTGTTCTGACAGATCTGAATGACGAGAAAGGGCAAGCGCTGGCGGCGGAGCTGGGCGAGGACAGCCTGTTCGTAAAACAGGATGTCACCAGCGAAGCGGATTGGGCACGCTTGATTGAAGCCACCGAAGCGCACTTCGGGCCGGTCGACATCCTGGTCAACAATGCCGGCATTACCCAATCCAGATCGCTGCTGGAAACATCGCTGGATGACTACCGTCGCATTCTGGAGATCAACCAGGTGTCGGTATTCCTGGGCATGAAATCCGTCGTTCCATCGATGATAAAAGCCGGCGGCGGTTCGATCGTGAATATCTCGTCGATCAACGGCCTGGTCGGTGGTGCGATCGGCTATACCGATTCAAAATTTGCCGTGCGCGGCATGACCAAAGCGGCCGCGCTGGAATGTGCAGCCTTCAACATTCGCGTCAATTCCGTCCACCCTGGCGTGATCGAAACACCGATGATCATGCAGGGCGACACCAAGACCGCGGTGGAGGCGTTCGCCAAACACATACCGCTGAAGCGCGTTGCAAAACCCGAAGAGGTGTCCAATCTGGTGCTGTATCTGGCGTCGGATGAATCGAGCTACTCGACGGGCTCGGAATTTGTCGTGGATGGCGGAATAACCGCTCAGTAATACCGTCTTTTTTTCGGGACTATCGTTATGGCGCATAGTCAGGGAAATGCTTGTTTGTTCGCCGGAGCTGCCAGCGACGATGCAAGCTCATGCACCGAAGCCAGGATTGTTCGACTCCTCAGACAACCTCGATAGCAACGGAACACACCCACATTGAAAGGCTAATTCTTCGAAGCGAGTGAATTCCATGGCCGTTGATACCTGAAAACCGAAGCACTGAAGATCATGAAAAATGGTTCCGAGATGCAGCACCTGCGTCGCTGCGTTGAACTTGCCGCAGAGGCATTGGCGGCGGGTGATCAACCGTTCGGTTCGCTGCTTGTTGCCGCCAACGGCGATGTTCTTTTTGAAGCCCGCAATCATGTCGAATCGGGGGATTCCACTCGCCATCCGGAACTCGAGATTGCGCGCTGGGCCGCAATCCATATGTCGCTGCAAGCCAGAGCAACCGCAACCGTGTATACCTCGGGCGAACACTGTCCGATGTGTGCCGCCGCGCACGGCTGGGTTGGCCTCGGACGAATCGTCTACGCAAGTTCCTCCAGACAACTTGCGCAGTGGCATGCCGAGTTGGGACTGGCGCCCGGCCCGATACGGGCATTGTCCATCCAGGAGGTGGTTCCCGGCGCGGTCGTCGAGGGCCCGATGGACGATCTGGCCGAGCAGGTACGCGACTTGCACCGCCGCTTTCACAA
>NZ_DASSYD010000044.1:0-14597 GCF_035703485.1 Dokdonella sp.
TTGAAGCGACTGCATGGATGCAGGAGGTAGAGCAACGCAGGAGCAGTTGCCGACACGGCCAGTGCATCTGCGCCAGCGCGCCGCGATCTGCACGCAGACAGGTGTCGTGACGATTGCGCCACTTGATCAGCGTTGCCCTAAGCCGCTCATCGCCATGCGGCGTTTCGCCATGTCTCAACATCCGCTGATTCAGCGAAGTGCCGTCGAAGCAGGCTAAAATCAGTCCATGCGCATTTATATGCAAACGCGAACGGAAACTGCCGAGTCGCCCCGTTTCTATCAGCTCTCGCTGCAGCAGGATCTGCTTGGCGGCTGGACGCTCTATCGCGAATGGGGCCAGCAAGGTGCGCGCTCAAGCCTCAAGCGCGAGGTCTATCTCGATCACGAAAGCGCGATCGAGGCCTTCGAGAAAGCACGCGATTCGCAACTCAAACGGGGTTTCCAGATCGTCTTCAGCCAGGGGATGGACAATGCCCATGCTCACTAGATTTCTTGGCGCTGTTGCCGCATTCGGACTGATCGCCTCGCTGGCACAGGCTTTCGAACCCGGTACCGATCGGGTGTGCACGGCGTCTGCGGACGGGCAGCGGTTCGAATGCCACGACAAATCCGATGTGGCCGCCACACCGACTGCGCCGAAGCCGGCTGCGACGCGAACTGCCGAGACGGCTCCCGTTGACGCCCCGGCCCGTTCCGCCCCGGCTTCCTCGGCACCGTTTGCGGCTCCCGCTCCGGCAGCCAGTGATGTCCCGAACTATCTGTTGCAGCCTTCTCGTCCATCACGGCCGGTTCGCCGCGCAAAACCGGCCGTGGCCGAAGCTCCGCCAGCGCGCAAGCCAGCCGCCGACGCGATGCCCGCACGGGCGCAAGCGACGACAGTCGAAACACCATCGACAGCTTCGCCGTCAACGCTTGCCGATGACGCGAAAGTCGAGCGCGCCGACGCCATGCCGATCGAACAAAAACCCGTTGCGCAACGCAAGACGAGCAGCACACCACCCGCAGCGAGCCCGGTTTCGGTTGCGCAAACTCCGGCAGCTCCGATGAAGGCGCCCGCGGCCATTCCGGCGCCACCGGCACAACTGACAAACATCGCCAGTGCCCGCGACTTTCTTGAGCTGCCGGCCAACCATTACACCCTGGTCCTCGCCAGTGTCCGCAATGCGCGGGCACTTGATGCGCTGATCCTCGCTCTCGATACCCTGCCGGGCCAGCTCTATTTGCTCAAGCTCAGCATGCCTGATGGCGATTGGTACAGCCTGTGCTGGTCGGAATTCGACAATCTCGATGCCGCACGCAGCGCGCGCGCCACCTTACCTGCCAATGCAGCGATCACCTCCGGCTGGCCACGCAAGATCGGCCTGCTGCAGAAAGAGATTGCTCGCTGAGAATCTGATTTGCCTCAATCTGGAGTTGTCCGTGACCGAACATCGCTTCCTGCGCGCGCTCAAGCGCGAGCCTGTCGACACCACACCCGTCTGGATCATGCGACAGGCTGGTCGCTATCTGCCCGAGTACCGCGCCACGCGCGAACGTGCCGGCAGCTTTCTGGCGTTGGCGAAGACGCCCGAACTCGCTTGCGAAGTAACCTTGCAACCGATTGAACGTTTCGAACTCGATGCGGCAATCCTGTTCTCCGACATCCTGACCATCCCCGATGCAATGGGTCTCGGCCTGCACTTCGTCGACGGCGAAGGCCCGAAGTTCCGCCATCCGCTGCGCAGCCGCGAAGCGATCATGAAGCTCGGCGTGCCCGATCCGGAAACCGATTTGCGCTATGTAACCGATGCACTACGCCTGATCCGTCATGAACTGGCCGATCGTGTGCCGCTGATCGGATTCTCCGGCAGCCCGTGGACACTGGCCTGCTACATGATCGAAGGCAGTGGTTCGTCGAACTTTTCCAGCGCCAAGGCGTTGATGTGGAACGACCCGAAAGCCATGCATCATCTGCTCGATATCAACACCCGGGCGGTTTGCAGCTACCTCGCCGCACAGGCCGCCGCCGGTGCCCAGACCCTGATGGTGTTCGATTCCTGGGGCGGCATGCTCGCCCCGGATCAGTTCGTTGAATTCTCGCAACGCTACCTGACCACCATTGCGCAAACCCTGAAAGGCGACCCGGCGACACGGGATATTCCACTGATCCTGTTTTCCAAAGGTGCCAACGGTCATCTCGAAGGCCTGGCTGACAGCGGTTGTGATGCACTCGGCCTGGACTGGACGATCCGCCTGTCCGAGGCACGCGAGCGCGTCGGCTCACGCGTCGCCCTGCAAGGCAACCTCGATCCGGCCACACTCGCGGCCAACCCCGAGGCGATCCGCAAAGCGGTGCGCGAGACCATGCAGAGCTTCGGCGACGGCCCGGGTCACGTGTTCAACCTCGGCCATGGCATCACCCCCGATATCGATCCGGATCACGTCAAGGTGCTGGTCGATGCGGTACACGAGTTCGGGCGGCGATAGCCCGGACCACTCATGAATTATCCGAGGTTGACCGTGCGCAAGCTGCTGATTGCCGGATTGTTGTGCGCAAGCTTTGCCTGCCACGCCGATGAACCACCGGCCGCCGCTGACAGCGCCAGCATCGGCACGCTCGACACCATTGTCGTCAGTGGCGAACAGCCGGGCCCGGGCTTGTGGAAAGTCAGCAAGGACGACCATGTGCTGTGGATCCTTGGCACGTTGCGCCCGCTGCCGAAAAAAATGACCTGGGTATCGAAGGACATCGAGGCGACCATTGCTGACTCGCAACAGGTCATCCTTGGCCCAAGCGCGAGTATCAGTGTCAAGGGCGGCATGCTCGGCGGCCTGTTTCTGCTGCCTTCGCTGATCGGTGCGCGCAACAATCCCGACAAGGAAAAACTCGTCGACGTGGTGCCGGCCGATCTCTACGCACGCTGGTCCGTGCTCAAACAGAAATACATCGGCAGGGATCGCGGCATCGAGAAGCGCAGGCCGATCTTTGCCGCCCAGGAGCTCTATGGCGAGGCGATCAAGCAATCCGGACTGTCACTCGATGATGTGGTTGGCAAGGCAGTCAAGAAGGCGGCGAAGCGCGACAAGGTGGAAATCATCGAACCCCGTGTCGAATTGCGTATCGAGTCAGCGGGCGCGGCGGTCAAGGAATTCAAGAAATCCGAACTCGATGACCTTGAATGCTTTGGCAAGACCATGAGCCGCCTCGAAACCGATATCGAGGCGATGAAACTGCGCGCCAATGCCTGGGCCCTGGGCGACATCAATGCCCTCCAAGCGATGCCCTATACCGATCAGATGCAGGCCTGCGCCGACGCCGTACTCAAGGCCAGCGTGGTCGAGGAGCGCGGCCTCGGCGACCTTCGCGAACGCCTCGCTGCGACCTGGATGGCGGCGGCGGAAAAAGCGCTGGCCAGCAATCGCAGCACGTTCGCGGTACTCCCGCTGCGCCATCTGCTCAATGCCGATGGTCTGCTCGCCCGACTGCGTGCACGTGGCTATGTCGTTGAAGCCCCCGAGTAGCGCGACACGCTGACAAATCATTTGGCGTTACACTTCGGCACTGCGCAGTCGTCTGGGGAAACGCATGCACGAAGGCAGAAGCTCGGTTGGAATGACGCGGCGCGACTTGCTGCGCATGATCGGCATGACCGCGGGCAGCGCGGCGATGTATCAGGCAATGACCAGTCTCGGCTTTGCCGCCGAATCGAACTTCAGCGGCATGCCAAGCCTCGGCGCGGCACCGAAAGGCACATCCGTACTCATTCTCGGCGCCGGTCTTGCTGGCATGGTTGCCGCCTTCGAGTTGCGCAAGGCCGGTTATTCGGTGCAGGTGCTCGAATACAACGACCGCGCTGGCGGTCGCAACTGGACCCTTCGCGGCGGTGACCGTTACACCGAACTCGGTGGCGAAACCCAGCACTGTGAGTTCGATCCCGGCCTCTACATCAACCCGGGCCCGTGGCGCCTGCCCTACCACCATCGCGGCATACTCGGTTACTGCAAGCAATTCGGCATACCGCTCGAACCGTTCATTCAGACCAACTACAACGCCTTCCAGCACAGCAGCAAGGCGTTCGGCGGCAAACCTCAGCGCTACCGGGCCGTGCGCGCTGATTACCACGGCCACATCGGCGAGTTGCTGGCCAAGGTGACCAACGACGGCGGACTCGATGCCGAGGTCAGCAAGGAGGATCAGCAGAAGTTGCTCGCCTCGCTGCAGTGGTGGGGCGCCCTCGACAAAAATTACAAGTACACGAAAGGCATTGAAAGCTGCGACCGGCGTGGATTTAATCGCGACCCGGGTGGCGGACTCAGCGCCAGGCCGGAACTGTCGACGCCGACCAGCCTTGCCGACTTGCTCGATTCCGAACTCTGGGGAGCGTTGCCGATTGGCGACATTTACGAGCTGCAGCAGAGCTTGCTGCAGCCGGTCGGCGGCATGGGCCGAATTGGTGAAGCGTTCGCCCGCGAACTCGGGCCACTGATCCGCTATCGGGCCAAGGTTGTCGATATTGATCAGGACGATTCCGGGGTCCGGGTCAGTTTCGAGGACAGCGGCACGCCGGGCAGTCGTCATCAAGCCAGCGCCGACTGGTGCGTCTGCACGATTCCGCTGTCCATCCTCGGCGAGATGCCGATCAAGGTCGGTCAGCCGATGGCAGCGGCGATCGCCGCCGTTCCCTACGCCTCCTCGGTCAAGATCGGCCTGCAATTCAAACGCCGATTCTGGGAACAAGACGATCAGATTTTCGGCGGTATCAGCTACACCGATCTTCCGATTGGCAACATCAGTTACCCGAGCGACGGATTTCAGGGCAGCGGCAAGGCGGTGTTGCTTGGCGGCTACATGTATGGGCCCGATGCCATGCGCTTCACCGCGATGACACCCGCGCAGCGCATTCGCGAAGCAGTCATTCAGGGCAGCCAGATCCACCCTCAGTATCCCGCCGAGTTCGACAATGGCATCTCCGTTGCCTGGCATCGATCACCGTTCACGCTCGGCTGTTTCGGCATGTGGACCGAGGCCATGCGCGAACAGCACTACGACAATCTTTGTGCGTTCGATGGCCGCATCGTGCTGGCCGGCGAACATGCCTCGTACCTGCCGGCATGGCAGGAGGGCGCGGTGACTTCGGCGCACGATGCGATTGATCGATTGCACCGGCGCGCGATTGCACACGGAGCAAAGACATGAAGAAATCATTGCTCTTCCGCATGCTTGGTCTGATCGCCGCGATCGGTGTTTCAGCCATCACTCACGCCGAAACGCCTGATCCTGCGGTTACCGGAATGCTTGGCACAAGCAGCGGCGAGGCGATCTACGAGCAGATCTGCCAGGGCTGCCATATGGCCGAAGGCCAGGGCGCAGTTGGAGCGGGCCATTACCCGGCGTTTGCCGACAACCCGACCCTGCTCTCGGCCAACTACATGGCGGCGACGATCCTCAACGGGCGCCGCAACATGCCATCGTTCGAACATCACGCGGAGAACGAATTCTTTTTTCCACCGACCTGGCTGACCGACACGCAAATCGCCAACGTCATCAACTACATCCGCAGCCATTTCGGCAACCACAACACGGACACGATCAGCGCGGCCGATATTGCCGCCTTGCACGCACAGGAACCCGGAAAATGAAATCAAGCAAACTTGCCATCCACCTGCTGCCATTGCTCTTCGTCCTGCCCTCGCTGGCAGGCGCGGCCGATGTCATTCGCCACAAGTTACCGAACAACAGTACGTTTCCCATTGCTGCTGCTGTCGAAATTCCAGCCGGCAAAACCATGGTCTATCTGAGCGGCAAAGTACCGTCGGTCATCGATGCCAAGGCGGACAAGGCCAGTGTGGCGGCCTATGGCAACACGGAAGCTCAAACAATCAGTGTGCTCGGTGCAATCCGTGACCAGCTGAAAGGTCTGGATCTCGGCATGGGCGATGTCGTCAAGATGCAGGTCTTTCTCGTCGGCGACCCGGCCAACTCGGGAAAAATGGATTTCGCCGGTTTCATGAAGGGCTACACGCAATTCTTCGGCACCAAGGAGCAACCCAATCTGCCGGTGCGTTCGGCCATGCAGGTGGCGGCGCTGGCCAATCCCGGCTTTCTGGTCGAAATTGAAGTAACGGCGGTACGCCCCTGAGGGCTTTCAAGGCTTGTCGAGTCCCGCTTCCGTCCGTCGATCCGACAGCCACGGAGCCATGGCCGCTTCGAGTGCAGCCGCCTTGATCGGCTTGCGCAGGAAACCATCCATGCCGGCGGCTCGGGTTTGCGCCTCCTCGTCTCCTGTTGCGCGCGCGGTGATCGCGATGATCGGCAAATGCGCGCCGCTTGCCTGCTCGCGCTCGCGAATCAGACGGGTCAACTGCAAACCGTCAATACCGGGCAGATCCAGATCGACCAGGGCGAGGTCGAGTCCGGAGTCATTCATTGCCGCCATGGCGGCCAATCCGTGCGCTGCATGGGTGGTGCGATGACCGGCGGCTTCGAGCATTCCGCTGATGACGGCGGCGATGGTCGGATCATCCTCGACGACGAGAATATGGAACTTCTCCAGCCCGCTTGAAACCTTGCCCAAGTCCGCGCCGGGTCTTTCGTTCGCAACAATCGGGCGCTTGCCGGTTTTCTCGACGCTTGTCTCCTGCAACGGCAGGCTGATGCTGAAACTGCTCCCCGATCCGAGTGTGCTTTCAACCGAAATGCGCCCACCCATCAACTCGACCAGCTCGTGACAGATTGCAAGGCCGAGGCCGCTGCCACCGAAGCGCGGCGCCACTCCCCTGGATTGCTCGAAGCGCCCGAACAGACGTTCGCGCATGTCCGCACTCATGCCCGGGCCAGTGTCGTTGACTTTGAACGTGATCCAGCCCGGTTCTGACGAGCTCATGATCACGTCAATGCCACCGTTCTCGGTAAACTTGATCGCATTGTTTACAAGATTGAACAGTATTTGCTTGATACGCAACGCATCGCCGAGCACGTACTTCGGCAGCGCCTCGGCCACCTTCGCGTGCAGCTGAAGATTTTTCTTCTGCGCCAATGGCTGTTCAAGCTCGACGACTTCGCGAAGTACTTCGGCAGGCTGGAATGGCCGACGCTCAAGTTGCAGCTTGCCGGCCTCGATACGGGCGAGGTCGAGACTGTCGTTGACCAGGCGCAACATCAGATCGCCGGAGCGACTGATCGCTTCCGTGTAGCTACGCTGCTTTTCGTTCAGTGGCGTACCACTCAGCAACTCGGCCATGCCGAGCACACCGGTCATCGGCGTGCGGATCTCATGGCTCATATTGGCCAGGAATGCGGACTTGGCAAGCGCCAGTTGCTCGGCCGCTCGCCGCTGCTCGTTGGCCAGGGCCATCGTGTGGCGCTGATCGACGCGATGACGCCAACTGCGAAAGAACAATCCGGCGAGCAGTATCGTCGCCAGCACGTAGCCGAGATAGGCCCAGGGCGTCAGCCATGGCGCCGCGGCCACTTCGATGGGAATCGTCACCGTTGTCGGACTCCATATCCCATCCGCATTCGCCGCCCGAATCTTCAGCGCGTAGCTTCCCGCCGGCAATTGCGAGAACACGCGTTCACCGCGCGCACTGAGATCGACCCAATCCTTGTCGAATCCTTCCAGCTTGAAGCGATAGTCGTTGCCACCCGGATTGAGAAATGACAAAGCCCTTGCCTCGACAGCCAGCTCACGATCGTCGTACCGCAAGGAAACCGGCCGCGCGGGATCAAGTTCGCTGACACTGCCATTCCGGCGAACCGAAAGCCGGGTCACCTGCAAGGGTGGCGCCGGTGAATCGAGCATGATCGTTGCCGGGTCAAAGGCGATCACCCCACCCTGGGAACTGACGAAGACGCTGCCATCGCGAGCAATGGCAAAGCCGCCGATCAATTCCGCGCTGGGCAAGCCATCGCGTTCGCTGAACTGACGCACGCGCTGAGGATCGCCATCGATGCGCCACAAGCCGCGCTGGCTGGCCACCCACAAATCATGATCGGCGGCCACGTGCAGGGCACTGACCTGCATTGCCGGCCAGCCCTGCGCACTGCCCAGATGGTCGAGCAGACGCAGCGATCCATCGTGCAATTCATAGCGCTCCAGCGCGCCGAGTCGATGCAGCCACAACGCGTCGGCACCATCAAAGGCAATCGCATGCACGGCCTCCTGCGGAGATCCGGGAACCGTCTCGAAGCGATCCGCCTGCGCGTTGTAGCGCTGCACTCCACTGGCCGAGGAAATCCACGGCTGACCGTGCGCGTCGAAAGCCAGATCCATGATGTCGGCATCGACCAGGTTGCCCAGCGCAACCGACCAGCTGTGGATGGCCAGTGTCGTCGGATCAATCCGTGCCACACCGCCACCGCGCAAGCTTGCCCACAAACTGGAATCCGGCCCACGCATGAGCCGGTTGACGTAGCCACGCGGCAACGCCTGCGCCGAGTCGGCAGCAACCGGCAGCTCGGTCACGCTGGCGTCGTCCAGCGAATAGATACGAATACCGCGCTGGTGTCCCACCCATAGCCGATCGTCAACCTGAAGCAGGGATCGCAGCTGGCTTCCCTGGGCCTTGAGGCGATTGCCATGGTGGACAACCTCGCCGGTTACTCCATCGATGTGATCGAGGCCGTCGCGACCACTGCTGACCCAGATGCCGCCATGGCCATCGACACTGACGCCCTCGGTTCGCGTGTGCAGCAAGCTGTGCAACTGACCCGGGCGATGCCGCCAGATCGAAAAATTGCGCCAGCGCGCGGGCAGGCGTGCAATGCCGGCATCGAACATGGCCACCCACAACCCCTTTTCGCGGTCACGCAGGACATCCATCACACGAACCGAAGGCAACTCTCCCGGCAGTGCATCGCCGTCCCCATAGCGATGCAGATCTCCATCCTGCAATCGCAGCAACCCGGCGGTCGTGCCGAACCAGTAGTCATCGGCAGACTCGCTGATCATGGCCATGGTCGGCATTCGCGATGGCGTTTCAATGACCAAGCCGGAAAAGCCGAGATCAGCAGCGACGCGGGCGACCCCGTAATCGGTGCCGACGAGCATGCTGCCATCCTCCTGTGCACGCAGGCTGCCGATTGTGAGATTCTCAGCCCTGGCCTCCAGCGGCGGCAGTGCGACATGCACGATACGGCCATCCGCTTCGCGCACGTCGAGGCCGGTGTCGGTGCCGATCCAGAGTCGCCCTGAGGAATCCGCAGCCAGCGAAAGCACGGTGGTCGAGCGCAGGCTGTCGGGATTCTCGGCATCATGTTCGATCCGCTCGAAACTACCGTCTTCGCGCAAGCGGTTGAGACCACCAAGCCAGGTTCCGACCCAAATGGTGCCGGCGGCATCTTCGACGATCGTGAACAGGTCATCGCTGCTCAGGCTATGCGGATCTTCCGCATCATGCCGGTAGTGGCGGAAACTTCCATCGGCGAGCTGTTGATTGAGTCCCGATGCTTCACCACCACACCAAACCTGTCCATGGCGGTCGAGTAGAAGGGCCGAAACATCGTTGCTGGCGATTGACGAGGCATCGTCCGGATCGTGTCGCCAGACCCGAAAGTCGACGCCGTCGTAGCGGGCAAGGCCATCGCGCGTGCCGATCCAGATAAATCCATCACTACCCTGGCGCAGCGCATACACCTCACTGGAAGGCAAGCCATCGGCAACCCGCAGGCGCTCGAACCAGGGCTCCGACGGCGGCGGCGCCGCCAGTGCATGCAATGACAGCAAACCGGTCGCGATGAAGATTGCGAATCGTCCCATGGTCCACTCCTTCCCCGATTGTCGCTGATGGTGCCATGCCATCGGCGCAGACGACCAGCGTGGTGAAGTCCCGATAGACGATAGAATCCGCGGCATGTCTCGCTCCCGCCTGCCCCTGCGTCTCATCCTGCTTGGCCTGCTGGCTATCGCCGCGGTCGTCGTTGTCTGGCTGGCGATCAGCATGGTCAATGGCTTGCTTGAGTTCTACGAGCGTCTGCTCGCCCTGCCCCTGCTGCTGCGCATTCCACTGATCATCATCGTTGCCGCCGCGATCGGCGGAGTCTGCTGGCTGGCCTGGAAGCTGTTGCGCCCTGCGCCACGCCGCTCGGGCAAGCGCAAGACCGATAGCCTGCCCGACCGGCCGACCATCGAGGCACGGGTAGCCGATCTGCAGGCGCGCGATGCCGATGCCTCAAGCCTGCAACAGGAATTGCATGAGCTCGATCGGCGACGCCTGAGCGGCGAGTGCCATGTCGCTCTGTTTGGAGAGATCAGTACCGGAAAATCCAGCCTGATCCGCGCCCTCGCCAGCGAAGCCGAAGCCGACATCGATGTGATTGGCGGCACCACGCGCTGGGTCAAGCATTTTCACGGCAACCTCGGCGATGGCCGCGAGCTGGTACTCGCCGACATGCCGGGCACCGGTGAGGTTTCCGGCAGCCAACGCGAGCAGCTCGCCCGCGATGAAGCCCTGCGCGCACATGCCGTGATCTATCTCGTCGCTTCGGATCTGACCCGCGCCCAGGATGCCGAGTTGCGCTGGCTGGCCGGCTTTGGCAAGCCACTGATCCTCGTACTCAACAAGATCGACCTGTTCGACGACGACGAGCGTGAAGCCTTGCTGGGCGCATTTGCCAGCCGCTACGCGACGGTCTGCCGGGCCATTGTCGGCATCAGTGCCGGCGGGGCCGAACGTTTCGAGCGTCGCCTCGACGATGGTCGTGTCGAACAGGTCAGGCGCGAACGTGTGGCGGATATCGACAAGCTGCTCGACGCGTTGATGCAAGTCACTTCGGGCGGTGCGGAAAGTCTCGAACCGGCCCGCGAAGCCGCGGTATTGGCCAGCGTTGATCAACGCAGCCATGCACTGGCACAGCAAGTGGCCGTGCGTGAATCCGAAGCTTGCGTGAGTCGCTATACACGTCGCGCCGTGGTCGGCGCGATGGCCGCGGTCGCACCGGGCAGCGACATCATCATTCAGGGCGCACTCGGCACCGCCATGGTCCGCGAACTTGCGCGCATCCACGATGTACCGGTGCGCGAGCTCGATGTCGAGAACCTGCTCGCCCGCCTCGGCCTGACCATCCGCAACACCACCGCAATCGTGCTCGCCATTGCCGGCAATGCACTGAAGGCGTTTCCCGGGCTCGGCACCCTCGGCGGCGGCGTCCTCCACGCGATTGCCTACGGACTTGCATTTGATTCGCTGGGCCGAGCCGTGGCCTTGACCCTGGCCGAACACGCGCGCCTGGATCAGGCCGAGGCCGAGCAAACCATGCGCAGCCTGCTGACCGAACCGAGCCGGGAGCGCGTCGAACGGGTTGCCCGCGTGGTCATCGACGGCCTGCGCCATCGTGACCGCGCGGACGGCGACGATCATTGAATGATTCGCGAAGGTCCGCACGTTGCCTGAATCGACTGGCGTGGCGGCGACGAATTTGCCAAGCTCATGGCATGTTGCTGCGAAACTTCAGTACCTTCGTTCTTGCTCCGCTCCTCGGCCTGTCTCTGAGCAGCACGGTGTCTGCTGCCGAGCCGCAAACCTGGCTGCTGGATCCGGTGCATACCCAGATCGTGTTTTTCGCCGATCATCTCGGCTTTTCGCATGGCATCGGACGACTCAAGATCAAACAGGGCTGGTTCCAGTTCGATGCCGACGACTGGTCGACGGCTCGGGCCGATATCGTCATTGACATGGACTCACTCGACATGGGTGACGCCAACTGGACAGAAAAAGTGCGCGGCAAGGCGTTTCTGGACACGCGCAAATCACCAACGGCACATTACATCGGACATTCCCTGGAAAAGAAGACAGCCAACTCCGGCATACTTCATGGCGAGCTCTGGATACGCGGCAACCGCCGCGACGTCGATCTCGATGTCACTTTCAATGGCGCAGGCAACGACCCTTACGCTTTCAAGACCAAAGCCGGATTTACCGCCACAACAACTCTTAACCGTTTCGATTTCGGCATGACATCATTTCGCGACGTCGTCGCAGGGCCAGTCGAGCTGCGCATCGAAGTCGAAGGCATTCGCAGCCGTCGCAAGGAGATCCAGATCCATGGCATTGAAAAGCAGTGACACGCGCTGGGGCAGCATTGCCCAATGGCTGCATTGGTTGATGGCGCTTGCCATCATCGGCAACGGCATTCTCGGCCTGATCATGGTCGACATGTCACGCGGCATGACCAAGCTCAATGTTTTCGCCATCCACAAATCAATCGGGCTGACCGTGCTCGCCCTGCTCATCCTGCGCGTGTGCTGGCGCATGCTCGATCGCAAACCACGTGACGAGCCGATGCCGCGCTGGCAGCGTCTGGCCGCGCATGCCACCCATGCCGTGCTCTACCTTTTCATGCTGGCGATTCCGCTGAGTGGCTGGACCTACAATTCGGCGCACGGCAATCCGCTGCAATGGTTCAAGCTGTTCAATCTGCCGGCGTTGATGGAGCGCAACGACGCCATCAGCGACCTCGCCAGGGATACCCATGAAGTCCTGTTCTGGATCCTCCTGCTGATTCTTGTGGCGCACGTTGGCGGAGCGCTTGTTCATCATGTGTTTACGCGCGACAACACCTTGTTGCGTATGCTGCCGTTCGCGCGATTGCGCTCGCGGAATTCTGGAGATCAGTCATGAATCGTTTGTTCACCCTGCTTGTCTTGTGGGCCATCGGAAGCAACGCGCTAGCCGCCGACTACCGGGTCGAGAGAAGCAGTACGCTTGGCTTCACCGGAACATTCCAGGGTGAAGAGTTCAACGGCAGCTTTGCCAGGTTCGAAGCGCAGATCCGCTACGACAGCAGCGTCCTCGATGCGTCCAGCTTCGATGTCACCATCGATTTGTCGAGCGTGCACACAGGTGACAGTGATCGTGACGAAATGCTGCCCACGGCCGAGTTTTTCGATACCAGCACGTCAGCAACTGCGCATTTCAAGACAAGTCGATTCTACAAGTCCGGCAACGAGGTCATCGCCTCTGGCACGCTGACTCTGAAAGGTGTCAGCAAGCCGGTTGATCTCAATGTGACTTTCACCCCGGTTGGGGCCGGCGCCACGCTCGATATCTCGACCCGGATCAAGCGCCTGGATTTCGGAATCGGTACGGGTGAGTACGCAGACACTTCGACCATCGGCAACGACGTGCAGATCAAGGCGCACCTGAAGCTTGGCCCGAAAGCCTGATAGCCAGCCCGGATTATTCATGAACTACGCGTGCCCGGGCTTGGGCAAGATACTGGCGTGAACCCGCTCAATTCGATGTGGCAACGTCTGCGTACACGCTTTCAGCGTTCAGACAACGAGCCCGACGCCGCGCCGTCAAAAACCAGTAGCCACCACGACCAGGCCGAGCAGAGCCTGCGCGCCTTGCTCGAAGATCCGAAGATTCCGGATGCCGTGCGCAGTTCGCTGGCGGCTGATTTCGGCCGCCTGGAATCGATGCTCGGCAAGCTCGAACGCGATGAGCTGCATCTGGCCGTGTTCGGTCGGGTCAGCGTCGGCAAATCGGCACTGGCCAATGCCCTGCTCGGCGAGAACGCATTCGACGTCGGTGTCCTGCATGGCACCACCCGCGAAGCGATGCCACGTCCGTGGCAGGAAGTCGCTGGCAGCGGCGTCCACCTGATCGACACACCCGGCATCGATGAACTCGATGGTGAAGCGCGCGAACAACTGGCCAACGAAGTCGCCAGCGTCAGTGACCTGGTCGTTTTTGTCGTCGACGGCGACATGACCACGCGCGAACGCGATGCGCTGGTGCAGCTCGCGCAAACCGAGCGCCCTTTGTTGATTGCCCTGAACAAGGCTGATCGCTACGACGATGACGAATTGATGCGATTGCTCACGCGGCTGCGCGAGCATGCAAAGGGACTCGTGCAAGCCGAGGATGTCGTCGCGGTCAGCGCAATGCCGCCGCCAGTGCGTCGCGTGTCGCTCGATGCCGAAGGTCACGAGCAGGTCGAGATGATCCGCCAGGCGCCCAATATCGATGCCCTGCGCAATCGCCTGACCGACGTGTTGACCCGCGAAGGACAAACCTTGTCGGCGCTCAACGCCAGCCTGTTCGCCGGACGCCTGACCGATGCCGTCGCCCAGCGCATCGTCGTCGCCCGTCGCGAACTGGCGGCAAAAGTGATCCGCCAGTACTGCATTGCCAAAAGCATCGCCGTGGCATTGAATCCAATTCCGGTTGCCGACTTGCTCGCCGCCGGTACCCTCGATGCCGCGCTGGTCATGCATCTGGCTCGGGTCTACGGTCTGCCGATCACGCGCCGCGAAGCCGGCGGCTTGATTGGCACGATCTGCGCCCAGCTCGCCGCCCTGATGGGTGCGATCTGGGGCATCCATCTGGTCGCCTCGGCACTCAAGGGCATCAGTGCCGGCATGTCGACCGTGTTGACCGCGACTGCACAAGGCGCGCTGGCCTGGTACGCAACCGAAATCGTCGGCCGCGCCGCCGATCGCTATCTAGCCGCCGGGAAATCCTGGGGTGACCAGGGCGCCAAGCGCGTGGTCAGCGACATCGTCGCCAGCCTCGACCGCGATTCAATCCTGCGCGAGGCGCGTGCCGAGATTCAACGACGGTTGCGTGGTTGAAGCTTTCGGGAGTGGGGAGTGGGGAGTGGGGAGTGGGGAGTG
>NZ_DASSYD010000162.1:0-3952 GCF_035703485.1 Dokdonella sp.
TCGGCACGCGGAAGTTCGCGCCGTGCAGCATGGCCGGCCAGAACAGACCATGGAAGTTGACGATGTCCTTGCCGATGAAATGGTGCATTTCGGCCGTGCTGTCGGCATCGAGATATTCGCCGAATGAATAGCCCCTGGCGTCGCAGAGGGCCTTGAAGCTGGCCAGATAGCCGACTGGTGCATCGAGCCAGACATAGAAAAACTTGCCCGGTGCATCGGGGATTGGAAAACCAAAGTACGGCGCGTCGCGTGAAATATCCCAGTCACGCAATCCGCCGTCCGCGTTGAGCCATTCACCAAGCTTGGCGATCACGCCGGGATGGGCAACAGGATTGCCGTTGGTCAATTTGCCGGCAAACCAGTCGCGCAGCAGGTTCTGAAATTCGCCGACGCCGAAGAAGAAATGCTCGGAATCGCGAAGCACCGGTTCCGCGCCGGACATGACCGAGCGCGGGTTCTTGAGGTCGGTCGATGCATACGTCGCGCCGCAGTTTTCGCAATTGTCGCCGTACTGGTCGGCGGTGCCGCAAGTTGGACATTCGCCGCGGATATAGCGATCGGGCAGGAACATCTGCTTGACCGGATCGTACAACTGCTTGATGGAGCGACGCGCGATATGACCGCCGTCGCGCAGGCGGGTATAGATCGTTTCGGCGAGCTCGCGATTTTCCGGCGAATGGGTCGTGTGGTAGTGATCGAAGTCGACCGCGAAGTCGGCGAAGTCGCGCTCGTGCGAAATCTGGATCGGCTTGATGTATTCCTCCGGGCTCAAGCCTTCCTTTTCGGCGGCAAGCATGATCGGTGTGCCGTGGACATCATCGGCGCAGACGAAATGCACGGTATGACCGTGCATGCGCAGGGCGCGAACCCAGATATCGGCCTGGATATAGCCGAGCAAATGGCCGAGGTGCAGATGCCCGTTGGCATACGGCAGGGCATTGGTAACCAGGATCTTCCGTGCAGACGTGTCTTTCATGAATAATTCGGGCTCGGTTTTCGTACGTTCCAGAGCGCGGAATTATTGCATGCTTGCAGCCCGCTAGATCGTGCAGCCGAGATCGGTGAGCTTCTTCTCTGCCAGTCCTCGTGCCTTCTTGCACAAGCCTGCAACACGGGCACCATCCACGCCGCGGCCGATATTGCCGAGGATCGCGCGTACCGAGTTGTGCAGGTCCTGTGCCTTGAATTTGCGCTCATCGGGGCCGAGACGGGTATTCAGGCATTGACGATAGTTTTCGATGTAATCGTCGCAATCGGGGTAGCCGGTTTTCTCGTAGGGCGGTATCTGTTCGTCCAGTGGTGGCGAGGTATCGGCGACTGCGGGCGCCTCTGCAGCGGGCGTGGCTGAGGGAGCGGGCGCTGGCGCGGCGGCAGGTGTCGGTGGCGTGCTTGAGGTTTCCGGAATGCCTGAGGGTTGCGACTTGTTGCAGGCAAGCAGGGTCAAGGACAGCAGGGACAGCAGTATCAGGCGGTTCAAGGTCATGTGAGATCTCTCTGTGTGAATCGGAGCCAGTAGGGCTTGGACCGCATTCAGCCAATTAGTTCGTTGGCGTTGCGCATTGAGCGTCGTCGAAAGAGGCTGAGACATTGTGCCTGCGGCTAGCGCGTGGCTGAGGCAGTACACTAACGGTCTTTGCCTGATTGATCGAGCCCATGAGCGAATCCGTTGAACAGCGAGTCAGAAATCTGCTTTCCACCATCATCGATCCGCATTCCGGTCAGGATCTGATTTCCGAAGGTGTGATGCGCGGCGTCGGTGTGGATGGGGACAAGGTGTCAGTTGATATCCAGTTGGGTTATCCGGCCCTTTCCTGGCAATCGACGCTTTCCGCGCAGATCAAGGAGACCCTGGAAGCCGACCCTGCCATCGCTGCGGCCGCAGTGTCGGTTTCCTGCCGGGTCGGTGCACATCGCGTGCAGGAAGGCCTGACGCCGTTGCCGAATATCCGCAACGTCATTGCCGTCGCCTCGGGCAAGGGCGGTGTCGGCAAGTCGACGGTTGCAGCCAACCTGGCTCTGGCTCTGCGCGCCGAGGGCGCCAATGTCGGCATTCTTGATGCGGACATCTACGGACCCAGCCAGCCGCGCATGCTCGGCCTTTCTGGAAAACCCGATACCAAGGACGGCAGTCGCATCGAGCCGAAGCTCAACCACGGCATCCAGGTCATGTCGATCGGCTTTTTGATCGAGGAAGACACGCCGATGATCTGGCGTGGTCCGATGGTCACCCAGGCGTTGCAGCAACTGCTCAGTGACACCAATTGGGTCGATCTCGACTATCTGATCATCGATCTGCCGCCGGGTACCGGCGACATCCAGCTGACCCTGTGCCAGCGCGTGCCGGTTTCCGGCGCGGTGATCGTCACCACACCCCAGGACATTGCCTTGCTGGACGCGCGCAAGGCATTGAAGATGTTCGAGAAGGTCAATGTTCCCGTGCTCGGAATCATCGAGAACATGTCGACCCATATCTGCTCGAACTGCGGCCACGAGGAACACGTGTTTGGCGAAGGCGGCGGCGCACGCATGGCCGAGCAATATGAGGTGCCGATGCTTGGCTCGCTGCCGCTGGATATCCGCATTCGCGAGCAAGCCGATGGCGGCACGCCGACGGTTGCAGCGATGCCTGAATCCGACCTTGCTGCGCGCTATCGCGAAATCGCGCGGAATACATCCGCACGCCTCGCCTTGCAGGCGCGCAACAAGGCAATTCAGTTCCCCAAGATCGTGATCCAGAACACCTGATCGTGGTTCTCCGGCTCTCCATGGTGCTGACGTTAGCACTTCTGATCTCGGGTTCAGCGTGGGCGCGTGCAGATATCGATGGATTGCTCGCTGCGGCGCGCGCGCAAGTCGGTGTGACCACAGCCTATGATCCGGATTATGCACGGCTCGGCTATCCGGGCGGTGATGTGCCCATTGATCGTGGCGTGTGTACGGATGTCATCATCCGTGCCATGCGCGGTATCGACATCGACCTCCAGGTTGAAGTGCATCGCGACATGCGCGCGAATTTCTCAAGCTATCCGGCAATTTGGGGACTCAAGCGTCCGGATTCGAATATCGATCATCGACGCGTGCCGAATCTGGAAACCTGGTTTGCCCGCAACGGCAACAGCGTGCCGATTTCCAGCGATGCTGCAGACTACCAGCCTGGGGATTTCGTCTCCTGGCGGCTTGACGGAGGCCTGCCGCATATCGGAATCGTTTCCGCCCAGCGCAGCGCTGACCAGCTGCGTCCGCTGATCATTCATAATATCGGCAGCGGTGCGCGCATCGAAGATGTCTTGTTTGCCTGGACCATCCACGGGCACTATCGCTGGTTCGCCAGCGCTCCGCTGTTTCCGCAATCTGCTCCAAACCTCTGACAACGAGAACCCTGAATGAGTATCAAGCCCGACCGTTGGATCCGCCGCATGGCCGAACAGGAACGCATGATCGAGCCGTTCGAGCCGGGGCAGGTCAAGCTGAACCCATCTGGCGGACGCCTGATTTCCTATGGCACATCGAGCTACGGCTACGACGTGCGCTGCGCGCCCGAGTTCAAGATCTTCACCAATATCAACTCGACCATCGTCGACCCGAAGAACTTCGAGTCGGGAAATTTCGTCGACTTCAGCGGTGAGGTCTGCATCATTCCACCCAATTCGTTCGCTCTGGCGCGAACCGTCGAGTATTTCCGGATTCCACGCAAGGTGTTGACCATCTGCCTCGGCAAATCAACCTATGCGCGCTGCGGGATCATCGTCAACGTGACCCCGCTGGAGCCTGAATGGGAAGGACATGTGACCCTGGAATTCTCGAACACGACACCGCTTCCGGCCCGCATTTATGCCAATGAAGGCGTTGCCCAGATGTTGTTCTTCGAATCCGACGAAGAGTGTGAAACCAGCTACAAGGACAGGGGCGGCAAGTACATGGGCCAACAGGGTGTTACCCTGCCGCGCACCTG
>NZ_DASSYD010000212.1:0-28401 GCF_035703485.1 Dokdonella sp.
GCCAAGCTCGACGGGCTCTATGAATGTATTCTATGCGCCTGCTGCTCCACCTCCTGCCCCAGCTATTGGTGGAACGGCGAAAAATATCTCGGCCCGGCCGCCCTGCTGCAGGCCTATCGCTGGCTGATCGATTCGCGTGACGAGACCACCCAGGAGCGGCTCGACGACCTCGAAGACCCGTTCAAGCTCTATCGCTGCCACACCATCATGAACTGCGCCAAGGTTTGCCCCAAGGGCCTGAACCCGGCCAAGGCCATCGCCGAAATCAAGAAGCTCATGGTCGAGCGCCGGACCTGATTTTCGTCAACAACAGCGATCCGCAAATGGACGCCGAATTCAAGCGCTTGCGCTGGCGCTGCCGCCGCGGTACTCGGGAGCTGGATCAATTGCTTGGTTGGTGGCTGGAAACCCGTTACAACGCGGCGTCACCTGAGTTGCGCAGTGGCTTTGCCGGTCTGCTCGAACAGCAGGATCCAGAGTTGTGGGACTGGTTGCTCGGCAAGGGCCAGGCGACCGAGCCGAATCAAGCAGCAGTGATTGATGAAATCCGCACCCAGCATCGCGTTTGACTATCGGCCCAGTCGTGGCCTGGCCATCGCCATGTTCGTGGTCGCGCTGGCGGCGATTGTTGCGATCTTGCTCAGTGGGCTCCCCGGCACCGTCCGGTTGTTGATCGCGCCAGCTCTGGCAGCGTTGGGAGCTTTGGCTCTGTACCGTCATCTGAAGTCAGACGTTGTACGTGTTGCGCGTGGTGAAGGTGGCTGGCTGTTGGTCGATCTTGAGGGTTCGGAGCGGCCGGTCCGCCTGATCGATCATGTGCACCGGGGATTTCTCCTGGTGCTTTCGTTTCAACCTGAGGCGGGTCGGGTGCGGCGATTGGTTTTGACCCCTGACAACGCCGATGGCGAACTCCGCCGACGCCTGTTGCTCACGCTCGCCGCCGGCCATGATTGAACGGCTCGTTGATTTCTCCGCCTTGCCGTAAGCGGGTCGCTTCCGGCACTCTTCGCCTTCTGCGCGGTCCATGATGATCGCGCCAGCTCTCAGGACATCAATCCGGAATGTTCCGACCGTTAGAACTCTTCATTGGTCTCAGATACACACGGGCCAAGCGTCGCAATCATTTCATCTCGTTCATTTCGCTGGTGTCGATACTCGGCATTGCGGTGGGTGTGACCGCACTTATCACCGTGATTTCGGTGATGAACGGCTTTGACAAGGAGCTCAAGGATCGCATCCTCGGCATGGTTGCCCATGCCACGGTCGAGGGCGTCGATGAAAGTGTTCGCGAATGGCCACAAGCGCTGAAGCGTGCCGAAACCAATCCGCATGTGCTTGGCGCCGCACCTTATGTCGAGCGAGAGGCGATGCTGCAGGGTGAGCGGGTGTCCGGAGCGATCGTGCGCGGTGTCCTCCCCGAATACGAGCCGAAAGTTTCGGAAATCGACCGCAAGATGGTTGAAGGCCGTCTCGATGATCTCAAGCCGGGCAGTTTCAACATCATTCTTGGTCGCGAGCTGGCGATGAAGCTCGGCGTTGCCGTTGGCGATTTTGCCACTGTCATCACGCCCGAGGTCAGCACCTCGCCCATGGGCATACAACCGCGATTCAAACGTTTCAAAGTCAGCGGCATCTTTGAAGTCGGCATGCAGGAATACGACGGCGCACTCGCGGTCGTCGCCATGAAGGATGCGGAAACCCTGTACCGGCTGGATGGGCCGACCGGCATCCGTCTGCGTCTCGATGACATGTTTCTGGCCTATTCGGTGGCGCGTGATATTTCTGGTGAACTCGGTCAGTCCTATCGGGTTTCCGACTGGATGCAGGGGCATAGCAATTTCTTCAAGGCGATCGCGATGGAGAAGAAGGTGATGTTCCTGATCCTTTCGCTGATCGTGGCCGTGGCTGCGTTCAACCTGGTGTCGACTCTGGTCATGCTGGTGACTGACAAGCAGGCCGATATCGCGATCCTGCGCACGCTCGGCCAGACGCCGGGCAGCATCATGGGCGTGTTCATGATCCAGGGAGTTCTGGTCGGCACGCTTGGGATCGCGCTTGGTGTCGGATTTGGCGTGATGCTGGCGCTCAACCTGACCTCGATCGTGCACTGGATCGAGCAGACCCTTGGCGTGACCTTTCTTTCCGCGGATGTCTACTACATCAGTGAGTTGCCATCAGATCTGATCTGGAGTGATGTTGGCTGGATCACGATCACGGCATTCCTTTTCTGCATTGTCGCCACCTTGTATCCGGCCTGGCGTGCGGCACGGATCGAGCCGGCGGCGGCACTTCGTTATGAATGACTCGGCCATGAAATCAGGCGTGAAAAAATCTGCCGACATCGTCCTTCGCGCAAGCAAGGTGGCCAAGATTTACAAGGAAGGCGATCTGCGTACCGATGTCCTGCACGACGTCAGCTTCAGCGTGAAGCAGGGCGAAACGGTTTCGATCGTCGGTGCATCCGGTACTGGCAAGAGCACCTTGCTGCATATTCTTGGCGGTCTGGATACCGCAACGGGTGGCGAAGTCGAGGTCGAAGGCCAGACCATGTCGCGCTTGTCAGATCGCGCCCGCGGCCAGCTGCGCAATCGTTCACTCGGTTTCATATACCAGTTCCATCACCTGCTACCCGAGTTCACCGCGCTAGAGAATGTCTGCATGCCGTTGCTGATTCGCGGCACGCCGATTGCGCAGGCACGTGACCTCGCCAGTGAATTGCTCGGCAGGGTGGGTCTTGCCGCACGCATCGGACACAAACCTGGAGAGCTCAGCGGTGGAGAGCGTCAGCGTGCGGCGGTCGCCCGCGCACTGGTTACGCGGCCTGCCTGCGTGCTGGGCGACGAACCAACTGGCAATCTGGATGAGGCAAATGCCGCCCAGGTTTATGAAATGATGCTCGAACTCAATCGCGAAATCGGCACCGCGCTGGTATTGGTGACCCACGACCGCGGACTCGCCGCACGCATGGATCGCATGCTTGAATTGCGCGCTGGCGTGCTGCATGAGTTGGACAAGGGTGAAGTTGCGGGATCGCGCCTGACTTGAGCGCAGCTCGTTTCACGGCGGGTCATATCAGCCAGAGGTAGAGATCGTTTCCAGGAAGGATCGACGACATGGATGAGGATGGGTCACGGCAGTCGGCGAGTCGGCGATTTTCTTCGCACTTCGGCTTGCCGCGACTGACGCCATCGCGAGTTCTCGCGCTGCTGGGTGGCGCAGTGGCCGTGCAGATGTTGCCGGGATTGCCGCCGACCTGGATTTCAGTGTTGGTTGCAGGCCTGGCCTCAACCCTGTTGTTCTTGCGCGCGAGCAATCGTGCTCCCATCTGGTTCGTGCTGGGACTTGCCTGGACGCTGCTACGCGCCCACGCCGCGCTCGACGCGCGTTTGCCAACCGAACTGCACGGTCGGGATTTCGATGTTGTCGGGACAATTCACGGCCTGCCCGAAGTGCAAAGCCGAAGCACTCGCTTTGCGTTCGATATCGAAAGCGCCACACTTGATGGCGAGCGTGTCGCGCTGCAAGGTCTTTCCCGTCTGAATTGGTATGACCATGCGCCGGAATTGCCGCCGTGTTCGCGCTGGCAGCTGCGTCTGCGCTTGCGTCCGCCACGTGGGCTGGTCAATCCGGGTGGCTACGACAGTGAACGCGGCGCGGTGCAACGCGGCGTGGTTGCGGTTGGTTATGTACGTGATGCGCAAGCCAATCACTTGCTCGATCACGCGCCTGGCATCTGCATCGATCAATGGCGAGGAAAAATTGCCAACGCGATCTCGCATCGACTCGGCGGTGATCCGGCCAGTGCCTTGTTGCGTGCTCTCGCGGTCGGTGACCAGCAAGGTATCGACGATGACCAGTGGCAGGTGCTGAGAGCAACCGGGATCGGTCACTTGATCGCGATTTCAGGCTTGCACGTCGGCATGCTGGCCGCGTTCGGTGCCTTGCTTGCGCGGCTGCTCTGGAAAGCCTGGCCAAGGCTGACCCTGCGAATTCCCGGACCACTGCTCGAAGCGCCAGTGGCGATGGCGTGTGCAACCGGATACGGGTTGCTGGCCGGCATGGGCGTGCCGACGATGCGCACCTTGCTGATGATCGCGATTGCCTTGCTGGCGCGCTTTACGCGGCGCTCGACCTCGATGGGTCAGGGCCTGGCACTGGCGGCCCTGGCCATCGTCGCCTGGGATCCTTTGGCCGTGCTCTCGGCTGGATTCTGGTTGTCCTTTGTCGGCGTCGCCGTACTTCTTTCGGTGACCCGCCCGGTCGGCGTCGAGCGGGTCTGGTGGCGTGAAATTCCGCGCTTGCAGCTGATTCTGAGTCTGGCCTTGCTGCCCATGTCAGTCTGGTTCTTTGGTCAGGGCTCGCTGATTGGCCCGCTGGCCAATCTGATCGCCGTGCCCTGGGTCAGTCTATTGGTCGTACCGATTACCGTGGCCGGCAGCTTGCTGATCGTCGATGTGCCGACACTGGGCGGGCCGCTGCTGGAGCTTGCCGATGTCTTGTTGAAGGCGCTGTGGCAGCTGATGCAATGGATGGCCGCTTTGCCGTCGGCCCAGATCTACTTTGCCGCTGCACCAATCTGGGCGTTTGTGCTGGCCTTGCTCGGTGTTGGCTGGATGCTGATGCCACGCGGCGTGCCGCTTCGTCTGTTTGGCCTGGCCTTGCTGGTGCCGATGCTGATTCCGCGAGCGTCGCCATTGGCCACGGGTGAATTCGAGGTCTGGATGTTCGATGTCGGCCAGGGTTTGTCGATGTTCGTGCGAACGCGGGAGCACACGCTGTTGTATGACGCCGGACCGCGCTATCCGAGTGGTTTCGATATTGGCGATGCGGTGGTGATTCCGTCTCTGCACGCGCTCGGCAGCGACCATCTCGATCGCATGCTCATCAGTCACGGCGACAGCGACCATGCTGGCGGGGCGAAGGCCGTTCATCTGGCGTTTCCCGAGGCCAGCATCGAGAGCGGCGAGCCGGAGCGTCTTGCGGTGACGGCGAGTGCGTGTCGCTCCGGTGAATCCTGGGTCTGGGATGAGGTGAGTTTCCGCATCGTTTCGGCGCCTGCTGCAGGCGTCAGCAAAAGCAATGATCGCTCCTGCGTGGTGCTGGTCAGCGGCGCATCGGGCAGCTTGCTGCTGACCGGCGACGCCACTTCGCACGTCGAGCCGGAAATTGCCGAGGTCATGGGCAAGATGAGGATCAGCCGACCCCTGGTGCTGAGCGTTCCCCACCATGGCAGCAAAACCGCTACCTCGGCACAATTTCTCGACGCCATTGACCCGCAACTGGCCCTGGTATCGGCCGGTTATCGCAACCATTTCGGTCATCCGCATGGTGATGTGAAGGCGCGCCTCGCGGAACGCGGGATCGCCCTGCTCAATACCGCTGACGCGGGCTATCTTTACCTTCGTTTCGGTCCCGCAGGCGGCGTTCCCGAGCTGGGACGGGAGGCGCGCCTGGCCTGGTGGCGCATGCACTGAGGAATGACGCTGCTATCATTCGCAGTCCGCGCGTTCACAGCGACGTCGGATTGATTCGAAACGACATACGAGGAGTGGCAAGTGCTTGAGATCCTGATTGCGGGTGGGTGGCCGATGATTCCGATCCTGATTGCTTCGGCGGTTGCCCTGGCCATCATCCTCGAACGCTTCTGGACCTTGCGCCGCAAGGCTGTGATTCCGCCCGATCTGGGCGACCAGGTCATGACCTGGGCGCGTACCCGCAAGCTCGATCCCAAGCACATCGATGCGCTGCGGGATACTTCCGCGCTCGGTGAACTGCTCGCTGCCGCACTTGTCGTACGCAATCGCCCGCGCGAAATCATCAAGGAGCGCGTCGAGGATACCGGTCGCCATGTCATGCATCGCCTGGAGCGCTACCTGAACACGCTTGGCACGATTGCCATCGTCTCGCCGCTGCTCGGACTGCTTGGAACCGTGTTTGGCATGATCAGCATGTTTTTTGCGGTCATGGTCAGTGGCGTCGGCGATCCACTGAAGATGGCCGGCGGCATCGGCGAGGCGCTGGTGTGCACGGCAAGCGGACTGGTCGTGGCCATTCCGGCCTATTTCTTCCATCGTTATTTCCGCGGCCGGGTCAGCGATCTGGTCATTGACATGGAAAAGCAGGTCATCACGTTGACCGATGAACTGAGCGTCATCTCCGACGCGCCCCCGGTCCGCAACGCAGGCTGATTTCCGATGCGCATCACTTCCGGTCGTCGAGAGGATGACTTCGAGATCAACGTGATCCCGTTGATTGACGTCATGCTCACCTTGCTGATGTTTTTCGTCATGACCACGACATTCGTGCAGCATTCGAGCATGAAGGTGACCCTGCCAGAAGCTTCGGTCACCGAGCAATCGCGTGACGAGCAGAATCTGACCCTCATGATTGATGCCGAAGGTCGCTTCTACATCGACAACAACGAGGTGCTCAATCCCGGTATCGACACGCTCAAGGCGGCAATCCTGCGGGTTGCCGGCGATGATCGAACGCGCCCGGTGATTCTGCGCGCCGACGCCAACAGTCGACATCAAGCCGTGATCACGGCCATGGACGCACTCGGCCAGCTCGGTTTCGACCGCCTCAGTCTGGCCACGACGCCAACCAAGTCGGACGCCGGCAAGTGAGACCATCGCAACATCTGATGGTCGGCTGATCATGGCAGTCAGCGCATTCGCCACCTATCGGCGCCTGCTCGGCTACGCAGCGCGTTATCGCCTGTGGGCGCTGGCGGGCATATTCGGCATGATCTTTGACGCCGCGGTCGCGGCGGTATTTACGGCGATGATTCGGCCGATGCTCGATGATCTGTTCATCAGTCGCAGCGCCCAGGCGATTTTCTGGATGCCTTTCATCATCGTCGGTCTGTTCGTGATTCGTGGTGTGGCGACGTATGTCGCCGACTATGGCCTGGCCCGGATCGGTCGCGATGTCGTCGAGACCCTGCGTGGCGAGGTGTTCTCGCGCTATCTCGTGCTACCGACATCACATTTCGATCGTGAAGCCTCCGGGCAGATGATTTCGCGGCTCACCTATACCGTCGAGCAGGTCGCACAGGCCAGCACGAACGCGGTCAAGGTGATGATCCTCGACAGCCTCACCGTTCTCGGATTGCTTGGCGTGATGCTTTACCAGAGCGCTCGCCTGACCTTGATGCTGTTCATCATGGCTCCCTTGATCGCCGCCGTCGCGGCCATCGTCGGGCGACGCTACCGGCGCATCAGCGGCAAGATCCAGCACTCGGTTGGCTCGGTCACCGGCATCGTCGACGAAGCCGTGGGCGGTCAGCGCGAGGTCAAGGTCTATCTCGGTCAAGCCGCAGAACGCGCACGCTTTGCCGAGGTCAACGAGCAGAATCGCACACTCAATCTGAAAATCGCCTCGACCAATGCGATGTCGACCTCGATCGTGCAGATCGTCGCCGCTTGTGCGCTGGCCTTGGTGATTTTCTTTGCCACGCGGCCGTCGATGTTGCAGACGATGAGTCCCGGTACGTTCATGTCGCTGATCACGGCAATGCTGATGATGCTGCCATCGCTGAAGCGCCTGACCACGGTGCAGGCGATGATGCAACGCGGTGTCGCCGCGGCCGAGGATTTGTTCAAGGTGATCGACACCCCGGCCGAAGTCGATCAGGGCAGCCATGCGACGGATCGTTGCCGCGGTGAGATCGAACTGCGTGACGTCGTGTTGCGCTATCCGGGGCAGGCCACGCCGGCCCTCGACGGCATCAACCTGCATTGCCCGCCCGGAACCGTCACCGCCCTGGTTGGACGATCCGGCAGCGGCAAATCGACGCTGGCCAGCCTGATACCCCGATTCTACGAGCCGGATTCGGGAAGCATTCTGCTCGATGGCCAGCCACTGGATGCCTGGCGGCTCGAAAATCTGCGTAACCAGATTGCCTGGGTCGGTCAGCAAATTGTTCTGTTCAATGATTCGATCGCGCACAACATCGCTTACGGTGCACTGGCCGGAGCATCGCGCGAGGCGATCGAGGAAGCCGCGCAGGCGGCCAATGCCATGGAGTTCATCAGCCAGCTTGGCGAAGGCCTCGATGCCCAGGTTGGCGAGGGCGGGGCACTGTTGTCGGGTGGCCAGCGTCAACGTATCGCGATTGCCCGGGCCTTGCTCAAGGACGCGCCGCTACTGATTCTCGATGAGGCAACCAGTGCCCTCGATACCGAATCCGAGCGTCTGATCCAGGATGCACTCAAACGTTTGCTGACCAACCGCACGGTAATCGTAATCGCCCATCGTCTGTCGACGATCGAGCATGCCGACCAGATTGCCGTGCTTGATGGCGGTCGCATTGTCGAGCGCGGAACGCATCGCCAATTGCTCGACCGTGATGGCCACTACGCCGCACTGCATCGCGTGCAATTTCGCGAAAACGGAAAATCCAGCGTAGAAACGCAATGAAACAGGCCGCCATTGATCGCATCTGGTATGGCGGCGAACCCGCGCCGCTCTGGATGCGCATGCTGGTTCCGCTCTATCGGATGCTTCGTGCGCTCGTGCAGTTCGCTTGGCGCAGCGGCCTGCGCAAGCCGGTGCGCCTGTCGGTTCCGGTCATCATCGTTGGAAACATCACTGCGGGCGGCACCGGCAAGACCCCGCTGGTGCTGGCCTTGATCGAGGCGTTGCACGCACGCGGCTGGAAGCCCGGTGTGGTCAGCCGCGGCTACGGAGGTTCGGCGACCGCGCCGACTCTGCTCGATGACAATCCTGATCCGGCCATCGTCGGCGATGAGCCAAGCCTGATCCGACGGCGAAGTGGTGTGCCAGTCGCCATCGGTCGTCAACGGCCTGACGCAGCACGCTTGCTACCGGGTGCGGGAGTCGATGTGATCCTTGCCGATGATGGCTTGCAAAACCCCTCACTGGCGCGCGACATCGAGATCTGCGTGATCGACGGCCAGCGCCGTTTCGGCAATGGCAAACTGCTGCCGGCCGGCCCATTGCGCGAATCGACAGCGCGATTGCAAGCGGTCGATTTCGTCGTCTGCAACGGAGGAACGCCGCAGCAGGGCGAGATTTCAATGGTCTTGCGAGGCGATCAGGCCCAGCGGCTTGATGCCGATGCGGCGTCACGCAAACTGTCCGATTTTTCCGGCTCAACGGTGCATGCAATTGCCGCCATCGGCAATCCGCAACGCTTCTTCGACAGCCTTCGAGCACACCGGATCGAGGTCATCGAGCACGCCTTTGGCGATCATCATGGATTGGTAAAGGAGGATCTGGATTTCGGCGACGACCTGCCCATCCTGATGACCGAAAAGGACGCAGTGAAATGCATCGATTTCGCCGACTCACGCTGCTGGAAAGTGCCGGTCAGCGCACAATTGCCCGCTTCTTTCTTCGATCAGATCGACCGCAAACTACGAAATTAAGTCGGAACCGATTCCTCCTTTCCCACTCCCCATTGATTCGCTGCTCCTGCAGCTCACCCCGCGGGCCAGCTTCGCTGTTCGTTTCAGCATCCTGCTTTCACAGTCCAACTCACCACTCCCGCTTCACCCCAAAAAGCCATCCAGACGTCCAAATGCCCGGTCAACAAAGTTGCATCAGTAACCACCGAAGAAATGTGTTGACACGTTCTTCCGGCATCGGTTAGGGTCGGTTCATGACGCAGCGCAGCAACCTCACGACTTCCCCCGTATTCAACCGAGTTCCGGCGGCTGTCGCGCGCTTGCGCGTCTCGCTCGGTCTCGTTCTCGTACTTGGACTCGTAATTATTAGCTGCGGAGGCGCGGGCTAGGGTAGACACGAGAAATCGAATCCCAAAACCCCGTCCTCGGCAACGAAGACGGGGTTTTTTTTAACCTCATCTCACCAGAACCACCCCACGGAACCTGAAATGACCAGTGAACCTGCGGTAGAAAGCGCGACCCAAGGCGAAAGGCCCACGCAGCAGGATCGCGTGCTGATTTTCGATACCACGCTGCGCGATGGAGAGCAGGCTCCCGGCTTTTCCATGAGCCGGGCGCAGAAACTGCGCATGGCCCAGGCGCTGGCGGATCTCGGCGTCGATATTCTCGAAGCGGGCTTTCCGCATGCGTCCGACGATGACTTTGCTTCGGTGAAAGCGATCGCCTCGACGCTGCGAGGACCGCGAATCTGTGGTCTGGCGCGCTGCCAGCAGGGCGATATCGAAAGTGTCGCGCGTGCCATCGAACCCGCCGAGAAAGGTCGCATCCACATCTTCCTCGCGACCAGTCCGTTGCACCGCGAGTTCAAGCTGCAGATGAGCAAGCAGCAGGTCATCGATACCGCGGTTGCCGGAGTCGAGCGCGCTCGCAGGCATTGCGAAGACGTTGAATTCTCTGCCGAAGATGCCATCCGCACCGAGCCGGAATTCCTCGCCGAGGTGTTTTCCGCCGCAATTGCCGCCGGTGCGACGACGGTCAACGTGCCGGATACCGTCGGCTACACGACGCCGCTCGAAATCGCCGAACTGTTCACCTGGCTCAGGGCAAACGTGGACGGTGCGGAAAAGGCGGTTTTCAGCTCGCATTGTCACGACGATCTCGGCATGGCGGTGGCCAATAGTCTGGCCGCGATTTCGGCGGGTGCGCGCCAGGTCGAATGCACGATCAACGGAATCGGTGAACGTGCCGGCAATGCCTCGCTCGAAGAAGTGGTCATGGCCTTGCGCGTGCGCAGTGATCGATTCACCGGATTGCACACCGCTATCCGCAGCCAGCGCCTGCATGTGACTGCGCGACTGCTTGCCCAGATCACCGGCCAGCCGATCGCGCGCAACAAGGCCATCATTGGAGCCAATGCCTTTGCCCATGAGTCGGGCATTCACCAGCACGGCATGCTCAAGCATCGCGGTACCTACGAGATCATGCACGCCGAGGATGTCGGCGTTTCCAGGACCGAACTGGTGCTGGGCAAACACAGCGGACGGCATGCCTTGCGCGAGCGCTTGCTGGCACTGGGCCATGAGCTCGATGACAACGTTCTCGACGAGGTATTCACGCGCTTCAAGACGCTTGCCGACAAAAAGCGCGAGGTCTTCGATGCCGATATCGAAGCAATGGCACTCGGTCGCGATCCTGATGCCGCCGGTCCGTGGCGCATCACGCATCTGCATGCGACCACGCATGTCGGATCCGGCGCATCAGCCTCGGTTCGCCTGAGTCACGATGACGGACGCGTGGTCAGCGAAGCCGCGATCGGTGATGGCCCTGTTGATGCAGTCCTGCGCGCCGTCTCGCGCGCCGTCGGACACGATTTCTCGGTCAACGAATTCCAGATCCGGGCGCTCAGCGAAGGCGGCGATGCTCAAGGGCAGGCCGCCATCAGCGTGCTCCACGAAGGCCGTGAGCTGCGCGGCCAATCGGTATCGACCGACATCGTCGAGGCCGCCGCCAATGCGATTCTCGAAATCGCCAATCGCATCGAGCACGTCAAGTTTGCCGCACCCCTTTCAGTCACTGCATAAACCGCCAGGAAAATCCCATGAATCAAGCTGAACTCATTTGGCACAACGGCCAACTCAAACCCTGGGTCCAGGCAACCGTGCATGTCAGCGCGCATGCCTTGCACTACGGTTCCTCCGTGTTCGAAGGCGAGCGCGTTTATGCGACGCCGAAAGGCCCGGCATTTTTCCGCCTCGCCGAACACACCGCGCGCTTGTTCGAATCAGCGCGCATGTATGAAATCGACATCGGCTACAGCGAAGATGAAATCAATACCGCCTGCCTTGAAGTGGTGGCGGCGAACCGGATGAAGTCGGCTTACGTCAGACCCATCGCCTTTCGCGGCGCAGGAGGCCTTGGCGTCGTGCCGAATGAGGGTTCGCCAGTCGATGTGTCAATCATGGCGCTGAATTGGGGTGCTTATCTCGGCGAGGCCATCGAGCATGGCGCCGATGTCTGCGTCTCGTCGTGGAACCGGCCGGCGCCGAACACCACGCCGAGCTGGGCCAAGGCCGGCGGCAACTATCTGTCGAGTCAGTTGATCGGCTTCGAGGCGAAGCGCGGCGGCTATCACGAAGGCATCGCTCTCGGTACCAATGGTCTGCTCAGCGAAGGCGCCGGCGAGAACCTGTTCCTTGTGCGCAAGGGGCGTCTGATTACACCGACGACGAGTGCCGGCATTCTCGCCGGGATCACGCGTGACACGGTGATGACGCTGGCTCGTGACCTTGGCTACAAGGTCGAGGAGCGCGATCTTCCACGTGAGGCCTTGTACACCTCGGATGAGGTTTTCCTGACCGGAACCGCGGCCGAAATCACGCCGGTGCGTTCGGTTGATCGCAAGCCCGTCGGAACCGGCAAGCCGGGGCCGATGACGCGCGCGCTGCAGAAGGCATTTTTCGGCTTGTTCGACGGAAGCACCGCCGATACACGCAACTGGCTGAGCTATGTTCCATCGGATTTCAACGCCAGGTATGGACAGATGTATGTGCGTTCCGAGGCCGTCGCATGAAACCGCGCACGATCATCGACAAGATCTGGGATGCACACCAGGTCCGCGCTGAATCCGCCGATACGCCCGGGATCCTCTATGTCGATCTGCACCTGATCCACGAGGTGACCACACCGCAGGCTTTCACTGAACTGCATTCGCGAGGCCTCAAGGTCCGTTGTCCCGAGCGCGTGCTGGCGACGCTCGACCATTCAACGCCGACCCTGCCAGCTGATGCGCAGGGCAGGCGTCCCTACGTCACCGCTGAAGCCGAGCGCCAGGTTTTGCAACTCGAAACCAACTGCGCGGAGTTCGGCATCGAACTCAACGGCTGGAACAGTGAGCATCGCGGCATTGTGCATGTCATGGGCCCCGAGATTGGCGCGACCCAACCCGGCATGACCATCGTCTGTGGCGACAGCCACACGGCAACCCACGGTGCATTCGGCGCGCTGGCCTTCGGCATCGGCACCACCGAAGTCGGTCATGTTCTTGCAACCCAGTGCCTGCTCCAGCGCAAACCGAAATCCTTTGCGATCCATGTCGATGGCAAATTGCGTCCCGGCGTCAGCGCCAAGGATCTGATCCTGCACATCATCGGCCGCATCGGTGTGGGTGGTGGAACCGGGCATGTCATCGAATACCGTGGTCCGGCGATAGAAGCGCTGTCGATGGAAGAGCGCATGACCGTGTGCAACATGTCGATCGAGGCCGGCGCGCGTGCCGGGTTGATCGCGCCAGACCAGGTCACTTTCGACTGGTTGAAAGGTCGCCCGCGCACGCCACGCGGCGCAGACTGGGAGCGTGCCGTCGCGGCCTGGCGCACGTTGGTCAGCGATCCCGGCGCGAACTACGACAGCGAGGTCCGCATCGACGCCAGTGCGATCGGACCAACGATCAGTTACGGCACACACCCGGGCATGGTCACGCCAATCGCGGCGGTCATTCCGTCTGCTCGCAATGCCCAGGAATCGAAGGCGCTGGCTTATATGCAGTTCGACGGTGGCCAGGCCTTGACCGGCCAGAAAGTTGATGTCGTCTTCGTCGGCAGTTGCACGAATTCGCGTTTGTCAGATTTGCGCGATGCCGCTGCAGTCATGCGTGGACACAAGGTGGCCGATGGCGTGCGCATGCTGATCGTGCCGGGCTCGGTGCTGATCAAGCGCGAGGCCGAGGCGGAAGGTCTCGATGAGGTTTTTCTCACCGCCGGTGCTGAATGGCGCGAGGCCGGTTGCTCGATGTGTATCGGCATGAATGGCGATATCGCCCAGCCGGGACAACTCGTCGTTTCGACCAGCAACCGCAACTTCGAAGGCAGGCAAGGCCCCGGCGTGCGCACGGTGCTGGCCAGCCCGCGTGTCGCCGCAGTTGCTGCAATCGCCGGCGTCATCACCGACCCCGATGCCTTCCAGGAGCGCGCCGCATGAAGCCGCTGACACGCATTCGATCACGCACGGCGAGCCTGCCGTTCGAGAACATCGATACCGACCGCATCATTCCGGCACGCTTTCTGACCACGACTGAACGCGCAGGCCTTGGGCGCTATGCCTTCAACGACTGGCGCTACCTCGAAGGCGGTGCGGAAAACCCCGAGTTTCCGCTCAACAAGGCGCAAGCAAAGGATTGCCGGATTCTCGTCGCCGGTCGCAATTTCGGCTGTGGTTCATCGCGCGAACATGCGCCCTGGGCCTTGCTCGATTACGGCATCGAAGCCGTGATTTCTTCCGAGATTGCCGACATCTTCCGCAGCAATTCACTGAAGAACGGCTTGCTGACGATTGTCATCGATGAAGCCGCGCATGCCGAACTGCTGGCCAGTCCCGGCATCGAGCTGGTCATTGATATCGGCGAAGGATCGATCAGCAAGCCGGATGGCTCGACGATCCCGTTCGAGCTCGATCGATTCGCCCGCCACTGCCTGCTCAATGGTGTTGACCAACTCGGCTTTCTGCTCGATGCCGAGGCTGACATCAGTGCCTGGGAATCCCGTCGCGCGGCCAATCCCTATTCCATGGAGAGTGCAGCATGAGAGCCGATATCACGGTACTTCCCGGTGACGGCATTGGCCCTGAGGTGACGGCGGCAGCGGTGGCTGTGTTGCGCAAGGTCGCCTGCCAGTTTGGCCATGTCTTTGAATTCAACGAACAGCTGATCGGCGGTATTGCGATTGATACCTGCGGCGAGCCATTGCCGCAAGCGACCATCGATGCCTGCGTCAACTCCGATGCGGTCCTGCTCGGTGCCGTGGGTGGTCCGAAATGGTCGGATCCGCAAGCCAGGGTCAGGCCCGAGCAGGGGTTGCTCGGCCTGCGCGCCAAACTCGGCGTCTTCGCCAATTTGCGTCCGTTGCGCGTGCATCCGCGCCTGGCGAGTCTGTCGCCGCTCAAGGCCGAGAACCTCGTTGGCGTTGATCTGTTGTTTGTTCGTGAACTGACCGGCGGTGCATATTTCGGTAAAAAATCGCGTGAAGATGATGTCGCCATCGATGAGTGCCGTTACAGCGTCGCTGAAGTCGAACGCGTCGTGCGTCGTGCCTGCGAACTGGCAAAGGCGCGCAAGCGGCGACTGACCTCGGTCGACAAGGCCAACGTCCTCGAAACCTCACGCCTGTGGCGCACAACCACCGAGCGTGTTGTCGCCGAATATCCGGAGATCGAGCTTGAACATCAGCTCGTCGATTCGATGGCGATGCTGCTGCTGACGCGTCCTGCCTCTTACGACGTCATCGTCACCGAGAATCTGTTCGGCGACATCCTTACCGACGAAGCCGCCGCGCTGGCCGGATCACTTGGGGTTTCGCCCTCGGCATCACTGGGGGCAGGGCGGCTTGGTCTGTACGAACCGATTCACGGTTCAGCACCCGATATCGCCGGCCAGGGCGTCGCCAACCCGATCGGCGCGATTCTCAGTGCCGCGCTGCTGTTGCGTCATTCACTCGGCCTCGAAGCCGAGGCGAGCGAACTCGAAGCGGCAGTTGATGCCGTGCTCGATTCCGCCGAACTGACCCGGGACCTCGGCGGCAATGCGAGCACCAGCGAAGTGACCGAATCGGTGCTCGCCAAACTGAATTCCCGACAGCAGGCTGCCGCATGAGCACCGATGACCGCATTCCCCTGAAACCACCGATGCGCAGTGATGCGATCAAGACCGGTCCTGATCGTGCGCCAGCGCGTGCCATGTTGCATGCGACCGGGCTCGATGCCGAAGCGATCGCCAAGCCGCTGGTTGCTGTCGTCCATACCTGGTCGAACATTTCGCCGTGCAATCTCAATTTGCGTGATCTGGCCAACGCGGCCAGTGAGGGCATTCGCGCGGCGGGAGGCACGCCGATCGAGTTCAACACGATCGCGGTGACCGATGGCATCGCCATGGGCACGTCGGGCATGCGTGCCTCGCTGGTCAGCCGTGAAGTCATCACCGATTCGATCGAGCTTGCCGTCGACGGCCACTGCCTTGATGCCATGGTCGTGCTGTGCGGTTGTGACAAGACCATTCCGGCCGCGGCGATGGCGCTGGCACGTCTCAATATTCCCGGTGTTGCGTTGTATGGCGGCAGCATCGCGCACGGCACGCTGGATGGAAAATCGATCACCGTGCAACAGGTGTTCGAGGCCGTCGGCAGCCACGGCGCCGGCAAGATTTCCGACGAGCGCCTGTGCACGATCGAGCGTGAAGCCTGTCCCGGTGCCGGTGCCTGCGGCGGTCAGTTCACCGCCAACACGATGGCCATGGTGCTCAGCGCGCTGGGCTTGTCACCGCTTGGTCTGAACGACATCGCGGCGACCGATCCGGCCAAGCTCGATGCCGCGCGACGCTGCGGTGAACTCGTTCTCGATTGCCTGAAGACCGAGCGCAAGCCGCTCGACATCCTAAAGCCCGAAGCATTTCGCAACGCGATGCGCATCGTCGCGGCGACTGCCGGTTCGACCAATGCGGTGTTGCATCTGCTCGCCATCGCGCACGAAGCCGGCATTCCTCTTGAAATCGAGGATTTCGAGACCGCTGCAGCGGCGACACCGGTCATCACCGATCTGATGCCGGGTGGTCGCTACACCGCCGTCGAGATGACTGCGGCCGGTGGCATGGCGGTCGTTGCCCGCGAGTTGCGTGCGGCCGGACTGCTTGAAGATGCGCCGACGGTGACCGGGCAAAGCCTATTCGCCGAGATCGACGCATCGGCCCAGGCACCGGCAGGGCAGGAAGTTATCCATCCGGTAGCGCGTGCATTCAAGCCACGCGGCGGCTATTCCATTCTCTACGGAAACCTTTCGCCCGAGGGCTGCATTCTCAAGCTTTCCGGCAACGGGCCGGTGTTGTTTGATGGAACTGCACGCGTCTTCGAAAGCGAAGAGGAGTGCTTCCACGCCGTGCAGTCCGGACAGGTCAAGCCCGGCGATGTCCTTGTTATCCGCAACGAAGGTCCGGCCGGTGGTCCCGGCATGCGCGAGATGCTCGCGGTCACCGCTGCTCTGGTCGGCCGTGGGCTCGGCGATCAGGTCGCGCTGATGACCGATGGCCGATTCAGCGGCGCAAGTTATGGATTCGTCGTCGGCCACATCGCTCCGGAAGCGGTGCGTGGTGGTGCGATCGGATTGCTCGAAGACGGCGATCGCATCGTCATCGATGCGGCCCGTCGGGTCATCGAAACCGATGCCGATCTCGACGCGCGCCGGGCCAGCTGGAAGGCTCCGGCGCCAAAAGTCACTCGTGGTGTTCTTGCCAAATACGCAACCCTTGTCGGCTCGGCTGCCAAGGGTGCCGTCACTTCTCCCTGATTCATCTTTTCATTTCGATTCATCCATTGGAGTCAACCCGCATGTCCGCAACCGTCACCACCGAAGCTCTCAAGAACGCCCGTATCGCCGTGCTTGGCTATGGCAGCCAGGGCCGTTCACACGTTCTCAATATGCGCGACTCGGGTCTCGATGTCGTTGTCGGTTTGCGCCCGGGCGGCCCGACCGCGCTCAAGGCCAAAGCCGATGGCGTGACCGTGTTGTCGCCTGATGAGGCAGTCAAGGACGCCGATCTGGTCGCCGTGCTGACCCCGGACATGGTTCAGCCGCAGCTTTACACCGATGTGATCGAGCCGAACATCAAGGCCGGTGCGGCTCTGTTGTTCGCGCACGGATTCAATGTCCACTTCAAGGCCATCGTGCCGCGCAGCGATATCGACGTCATCCTGGTCGCGCCAAAGGGGCCCGGCCATCTGGTGCGCACCGAGTTCGAGATTGGTCGCGGCGTGCCGTGTCTGTATGCCACGTTCCAGGACACCAGCGGCAAGGCCACGGATCTGGCCAAGGCCTATGCCGCCGGTCTTGGCGGTGCACGTGCGCTGTTGATCGAGACCGATTTCAAGGAAGAGACCGAAACCGACCTTTTCGGTGAGCAGGCCGTTCTCTGCGGCGGTGCCAGCGAACTCGTGCTCAAGGGTTTCGAGACCCTGGTCGAAGCCGGCTACCGTCCCGAAATCGCCTATTACGAAGTGCTGCACGAGCTGAAGCTGATCGTCGATCTGCTCTATCAGGGCGGCATCACCAAGATGCTCACCTATGTGTCGGAAACCGCCCAGTACGGCGATTACGTCAGCGGTCCGCGCATCGTCGATGGCGCCACCAAGGAGCGCATGAAGACGATCCTGACGGAAATCCAGGATGGCACGTTCGCCAAGAACTGGGCCGCCGAATACAAGGCTGGTCTACCCAACTACAAGCGCCTCAAGCAGGCCGATCTTGATCATCCGATCGAAAAGGTCGGTGCCGAGCTGCGCAAGAAAATGACCTGGCTCAACGAGCCGGCCTGATCGTTCGCCGCTGGCTGGCGCAATCGAATCTCTGAGGATGATGTAGCGATGAATGCAATGTTGCAGGAACAAACCGAAACCACGACCGATACCGGATTGCATCCGCTATCCGGCAACCGGATGACGGGCGCCGACATGGTCGTCCAGGTTCTCATTGATGAAGGCGTGGGCGTGATCTTCGGCTATTCCGGCGGTGCGATTCTGCCTGTCTACGATGCCGTGTTTCGCTACAACCACGAGCATCCGAATGCGGATGGCAGTGAGCCCTTGCCCTTGATTGTCCCGGCCAATGAGCAGGGCGCAGGCTTCATGGCCCAAGGCTACGCTCGCGCCTCGGGAAAAGTGGGCGTGGCCCTGGTCACTTCTGGCCCGGGGGCGACCAATACGGTGACGCCGGTGCGTGATGCGATGGCCGATTCGATTCCGATCGTTGTCATTTGTGGCCAGGTGCCGACGGCAGCGATTGGCACCGATGCATTTCAGGAGGCGCCGATTAGCAGCATCATGGCCTCCTGCGCAAAGCACTCGCTTCTGGTCACCGATGCAAGCCAGCTTGAAGCGACCTTGCGCACGGCCTTCGAAATTGCGCGAAGCGGCCGTCCTGGTCCTGTCGTTGTCGATATTCCGAAGGATGTGCAAAACGCCGAATTGATGTTCTCCGGCTCATCGAAGCTGCAGATCTCGGGCTACCGTACACGCCTGCGCGCGGTCACGAGTTCCTGTCTTGAATCCGGTCAGTGCACGGAGTTCCTCGACGCCCTCGGCAAGGCACGTCGTCCGTTGCTTTACGTCGGCGGTGGCGTCATCAATGGAGAGGCGACGCGCGCGCTGCGCAAATTTGCCGATGCTTTCGGTATCCCGGTGACGACGACCTTGATGGGGCTCGGTGCCAGCGACACGACAGAACCGCTGTCACTGCACATGCTCGGCATGCACGGTACCGCCTTCGCCAATTACGCCGTGGTTGATTGCGACTTTCTGATCGCGGTCGGTGCGCGCTTCGATGATCGCGTCGCCGGAGTCCCGGGCCTGTTTGCGTCGAAAGCCCGCTACATCGCTCACTTTGATATCGACCCCGCCGAGATCGACAAGGTCAAACAGGTTGATTGGCATCATCTTGGCGACCTTTCCAGCACCCTGGATCGATTGCGCGAGCACGCTGCGGATATCGGCTTTGATCCGCGCGGCCAGGGTCGCTACGTCGATTGGCATGCACATATCGCCGATCTCAAGAAGGCCCATGCGATGAACTATGATCGCAACAGCGATCTAATTCAGCCGTATGCGGTTATCGAAGCGATCAATCGCATCACCCGCGGCAACGCGATCGTCTGTACCGGCGTGGGCCAGCACCAGATGTGGGCGGCCCAGTATTTTGATTTCACCGAACCACGCCGCTGGTTGACCTCGGGCTCGATGGGCACGATGGGTTTCGGTTTGCCGGCGGCAATCGGCGCCCAGTTCGCGCGACCCGACATGCTCGTGATCGACATCGATGGCGACGCCAGCATCCGCATGAACATCGGCGAAATGGAAACCGTGACAACCTATAATTTGCCGGTCAAGATCGTTGTCCTCAACAACTGCGGCGATGGAATGGTCAGGCAATGGCAGAAGTTGTTCTTCAAGGGCCGCTTTTCAGCCACCGACAAGAGCCTGCACAAGAAGGATTTCATCAAGGCCGCGGTGGCCGACGGATTCCCGTATGCGGTTCGGCTCGATCGCGTAGAAGACATTCCGCGCGTGATCGCCGAGTTCATCGCCTTCGATGGTCCGGCATTTCTCGAAGTGATGATCGATCCTGATGCCTGCGTCTATCCGATGGTCGGTCCGGGAGCGAGCTATGCGCAGATGATCACCGGCGAGCACATTGCCTCGCGTGATGCCGCCGTTGCCGCGGAATCCGGTCCCGTGGAGATGTTCTGATGCGCCATATCATCTCGATGCTGCTGCACAACGAAGCGGGCGCGCTGGCCCGTGTTGCCGGCATGTTTTCGGCACGCGGCTACAACATCGATTCGTTGACCGTTGCGGCCACGCACGATCCTGAAGTTTCACGCCTGAGCCTGGTCACCTTTGGCGACGATGCGGTGATTGCGCAGATCATCAAGCAGTCACGCAAGTCCATTGACGTGATCGAAATCGTCGATCTGACCAGCAGCGATCATGTCGAATGCGAACTGCTCGTGGTCAAGGTGGCCGCGAGGCCGGACAACGCGACGGCGATCGCCCGATTCACCGAACTCAGTTTCGGCATCATTCTCGATGAAACCGAAAACGTACGCGTACTCCAGTTCACCGGGCGTGGGGCGCATATCAGTGCCGTTCTGGCCGAACTGACCGGTATCACCACGATCCTCGAGCTGGCGCGCAGCGGCACGGCGGCGATCGAGCGCGGATCCAATGTGCTGGGTCTGGCCGAGCCAGCTCTGGCCGTGCAGGGCGGCTTGACGACTACTTGATCAACGGCGGCAGTGCGCCGAGGCGGACCACGCGATCCGAGCGCTTCTGATTGCGGATGATCTTCAAGGTGACCGGATGGCCGGCCTCGTGCTTGAGCATCTGCTGGAATTGCTGGCGATCGACAACGGCTTTGCCATCGACCGCGATGACATAGTCGCCAGCCATCAGGTTGGCCTGGGATGCCGGTGTCTGGCCGACGACTGAACCAATCTGTACGCCGCCGTCGAGCTGCAGTTGTTCGCGCTCCTCGGCGGTCAGGTTGCGAAACGTCGCCCCGAACAGCAGCTTGAAGCGCACGTAATACGCGGCAAGAAGCGATCCTGGCTGATCCTGAGTTGGTTGTTCGTGATAAATCCAGATCTGATCGGCACCTACGCGGCGACCGAGATCAATGGCTGCAGCAACAGATTCCTCATCATCCATTGGATAGCGGCCATTGCCGATTCGCACGAAACCCTTCGAGGCCAGTTCGCGCTGATCGCCGCGCTGACTCTTGCCCTCGATCACACTCGGTTGTTCTGGCGCAGGCTCTGCGCGCAAGGCGTCAATGTAATCGGGGCCGCGCTGGATGGTTGCTTCGTAGTGAATATCCGGCTCAGGTAACGGAGTCACCTCAGGCGTTTGCAGCGGCTGTTCGTAGCGAGTGGCGACCGAGCCACAGCCGCCGACGAGGCCAAGGATTGCCAGAATCAGGATGAATCGTGCTGATAGCGTTTTCATCCCGCGAGCATAGCGCCTGAAGGTGGAATTCGGTGTGACAAGATTGCGAACCAGCGCGCTTAATTGTCGGCGGCGTCTTGTCGACTATCCATCAATGAACCCCACTTCGTCCAATCTTCGCGGCATCCTCTTCATGCTGGCTGCGGTTGTCGCCTTTTCGCTGATGGATGTCAGCCTCAAGCTGCTGTCACCACATTATCCGGCGATGCAGGTGGCGGCGCTGCGTGGGCTGACCTCGCTTCCGCTGGTCGTATTGTGGGTTGCCTTGAGCGGAGGATTCCGACAAATCCTGACCCGGCGCTGGCGCCTGCATATTTTGCGCGGCGTGCTTTCGGTGGTGATGCTGGCCTCGTTCGCCTATGCCTTGCGCGATCTGCCGCTGGCAGAAACCTATTCGATCTTTTTCGTTGCTCCCTTGCTGGTCACCGCGTTGGCGGTGCCCTTGCTCGGTGAGCGTGTCGGCTGGCGGCGCTGGCTGGCTATAGCGATCGGACTTGTCGGTGTGCTCATCGTCCTGCGCCCCGAACCGACACGCATGATCAGTCTTGGAAGCCTTGCCGTGCTGGTCGCCGCGGTTGCCTACTCGCTGTCGACGATCCTGGTGCGAATTCTTGGCAGAACCGATTCGACCCAGAGCATGGTGTTCTGGATGATTGCCCTGCTGACGCTATTTGCGGTCGCAGCCTGCTGGAGTGACTGGGTGACGATACGCAATCAGGATTGGTCGATCCTGTTCGGTCTGGCGATCAGCGGCGCATTGGGTCAGTACGCGATCACCGAGGCCTTCAGGTGCAGCGAGGCATCAGTCATTGCTCCGCTCGACTACACCGCGTTGATCTGGGGTGTCGGCTTCGATTGGTTGATATGGCACACCACACCGGATCGAATGATGCTGGCCGGCGCGGCGATCATCGTGGCCAGCGGCCTGTACCTGATTCGGCGCGAACGTCTGGCAGGCTGAATCGATTCGGCGAAATCGTTCAGTTCAAGCGAGTTTCCTGAACAAGTGATGCACGACATTCCCGATGTTTATTTTGTATGCATGCACAGATCGGCAAGGTGGTGGCAACTGAGCTGCGCCGCAGTCTCAGGAACCCCAACAGGAGATAGAACTCATGAACGAAGATCGAATCCAGGGCAAGTGGAAGCAACTCAAGGGCAGCATCCAGGAGAAATGGGGCAAGCTGACCAACGATGATCTTGATGTCGCCGAAGGCAATACCAAATATCTTGCCGGCAAGATCCAGGAGCGTTACGGCATGGCCAAGGATGAAGCCGAAAAGGCCGTCGACGAGTACAACCGCTCGCTCTGATCGCTGATTCACCGCTTCAACAAAAAACCCCGCACGAGCGGGGTCTTTTGTTGGGTGCCTGTCAAGGCACGAGCATCAGCGAGTTTCAAGATGATCTCGTAGCCATCCAAAAGCAACATGCTCCTGTTCCAATCGCAGCTTGTCGCGGATGCGGTTGTCTCGGAGATCTGTGAATAGGGTGTGTTCTTCGGTGGTCAGTCTCGGTAGATCCACCGTCACCGGATTTTCCTCGCGCCCCCAGAGCGGGGCATGGGCGTCGAGGGTGGCGCGATCCATGAGAAATGATTGGACATGTGAAAAATGGCGACGAAGTTGATCGAGAATGGCAAAGCCATGGGTATCGATGTCACCCCAATACTGAATCACGCAATCATCGAGCCATCGACAGCGAGCAAGCGCATCCCAGCCATAGCCCGCGCCAAAGATGACAATCGCTTGTGCAACTCGCGGGAAAGCCAAGAAATTGGTTTCGTTTTCGGTGATGAAAATGCGGCGGAGCGGCATTTTCAAACGCAGGAAGCTATCTGAATCAAGGGTGATATCCGGGCATTCCACATGGGCCACAAGCGATGTTGCAGGATCCAGCAGTCGAAAGCGGATACGCGTCGGCTTTTCCAGAAATCCAAAGCGTGCAGCGAATTGGCTGCTGCCGGTTCTTGAACGGTCGATCGCGTCATCCGACAAAACCAGGTCGAGCAATTCAGTCAATACGCCGCGATACACCTCGATGAATTTGCTATGGATTCCGGGAAGATCGACTTGGCGCAAGTGAATGGCCGGTCGTGGATGGTCAACGAGCCAACTGATGATGCTGAGCAACTGCGGCCATTCCTCGGCGAGTGCGAGGGCTTGCAGCGGGCGTTTTGCCAGCCATGCGAGCAGGGCAGGTTGCGAGGTTTGGGTGACTCCAAGAATTTCGGAAAAACGTTCCCACTCACGGCGTTTGCCAATCCAGCCAAGGGCAACGTCGATCGAGTCGATCCAGGCCGTTGTCGGCAGCTGTTGCAAGCCCTGCACACGATGGCGCACTTCACGCCATTCCAGGCGTAGAGGCCTAGCATTTGACAGCTCTCCCGCCCAGCTTCGTACCGCATCAAAGCGCTCGGTGATATCCGAGGATGACGGCGTTTTCAAGGTCAGACGTAACGGAAAGCGTGATTCGCCGCTGATTGAATCGCGGAGCAGTTCTCCGCGATCCCAGAGCCGCTGGACCTGCGCCTTCAGATCGCTGGATGAAGAAGCGTTCATGCGGTCGTCGTTGACGCCCCCATCGACTGTTGCGCTTTCTGCTCGCGGTACTCCTCGATTGACAGATTGCGCAACTTCGAGGCCCGGCCATCTTCGTTGTGGACGAAGCCGACGTTGGACACAAACGGCTCGATGATGTGGATCTTTTGTAGCGGCGTGACGATCAACAGTTGCAGGTTGAGTTGCTGAAACAGCCTCAGTCCGTATTGGGCGGATTCATCCGAACCGCGACCGAAGGCCTCGTCGATGACCACGAAACGGAACGATCGCGAGCGCACCGCGCCCCATTCCAATCCGAATTGATAAGCCAAGCTGGCGGCAAGAATGGTGTAGGCCAGCTTCTCCTTCTGGCCACCCGATTTGCCGCCGGAATCGGAGTAGTGTTCGTGCTCGGTGTGGTCCTCATGCCAGCGTTCACTGGCGGCAAACAGGAACCAATTGCGTACGTCGGTAACCTTGGCGGTCCAGCGTCTGTCCTGTTCGCTCAAACCATCACGGCCGCGAAAGCGATCAATGATCGCCTTTACCTGGAGAAACTTGGCTTCCGAATACTGCGCATCATCGGAACCGGTCACCGCGCCCTCGGTACAGGCGCGCAGCTCTTGCTGGAAATCGCGAATCTCGGCATCCGGACTGGCTTGCGATTCAAGCACGATGTAGCGGCCGGGGTTGTAATCGATTTCGCCGAGAGATTTGTTGATGTGGGCGATGCGCTCCTTGATCGTCTCGCGCTCACGCGCCAGTTGCGCATTGAAATTGGCGATCTCGTTGATCGTGTTGACGTTGAGCAGCTCCTTGAAGCGGGCGAGGAAGCGCGGCAAGTCATCGTGGTTCAACTGGGCGAGCAGCTTGGCGTATTCAAAGGCAGCATCAAGACTGGCATCGAACTCGGCTGTCTCCAGTTTGAATGCCTCCTTGAATGAAGCCATGGCCTTGATGATTTTCTCACTCAAGCGCTCCAATCGCTTCTGCTCCAGATCGATCCGATCCTGCAGCCACTTGCGTACATCCTGTTCGCGGTTGTCGCAGGATTCCACGCTCAATTGATGCTCGCCGAGCGCCTCGCTGCGCATGGATTCAAGCGTTGTCGACAGGGCTTCATCGAGCGTCGCCGTCTGCAGCAGCATCTCGGTCTGCCCGCGCAGAGCCTCGGCATCCGAGCGGCGCTGCTCGATTTTTGCTCGTGCGTCGCGAGCACCCTGCAATGCGTCTGCAGTCTCCTTCTGTATGTTCTGCACTTGATTGAGGCGTTCGCTCAACTGCTTGAGCACATCCGAACTGGCTTCGAGACGCGCACGCTCATCGATGAGTCGGGCGATGTCGCTGGCGACGCTGCGCCAGTCCATTTCCTCGAACGCGGCAAACTCTTCGAGACGGGTCAGTGCATCAAGACGCTTTTCGAGTGACTTGCGCTCTTTCTGGATGCTCGCTATCTGGCTGCCGATTTCGCCGAGACGGGTTTCGAGTTGTCGACGATTGCTTTCCAGTGCGGCGATCTTGGCACTGTTGCTCCAGCCCAGCACATAGCGACTGCGGTCATCGATGCGGTGGCGGTCATCTTTTTCGTGGCGTCCACTCGGATCCTTGATCTGGCCTGCGTGCGTGATCGCGCGGGTTTCGCGGCGGAATTGCTCCTGGTTGGTACAGCAGGCGACATCGAAGCGATGGGCCAGTTCGCGCTCAAGCCAGTCGTAACACGGAGAATCAGGTTTGATCGCCAGCTTGCGCACGAGCGAATCGCGATGCAGATCGGGCAAGGCCTTGACCTTGCGATCACGCACATGGAAATACACGAGGCGACCACGTAGATGCGCGCCATCGACCCATTCGGCGACCTTGCGATAGTGCGCATCGGGCACCAGCAACCCAAGGGCGAAACCATGCAACAGCCGTTCGGCCGCGCCTTCCCAATCCCGTTCATCCTCGCGGACTTGAATCAATTCGCCGGCGAAGGGCATGTCCTCGACATCGAGTTTGAGTGCGCTGCACAGTGCTTCGCGAATTCGTATCTGGCGGTCATCGATATTGCTGCGACGGCTCTTGAGGCTATCGATTTCCGCGCTGAGCTCAACGTGTTCTTGCTTGCCTTGATGCAGGGTCACGCTGTGTTCGGTGAGCGAATTCTGTAGATCGGCTTCGCGGTTGCTGGCCTGTTCTCGAGCGGCGGCAAATTCACCGCGTTGCCTGGCGAAGCCGGTCTCGTCTTTTGCCGTCGGTTCATCGAGCACGGCGGTCAATTCCGCGTAGCGATTGGCCTTGAGCTTGCGCGTATCGCGGTTGTGCTCCTTGCTGCGGATTTCCGCGCCAAGGCGCTCGAGTCGATCGCCACCGTTGTCGTTGATCGCCTGCTTCAGTTCGTCGGTCTGACGCATTTGATCATCGTGAGTCCTGGCGAGTCGCTGCATTTGCGTATCGACACGTTGCCAGTCCTCGCCAAGCTGGTCGAGGCGCTTGTCGAGTAATTCAAGTTTCAGGCCCGCGAAATGCGCACGCAAACTTTCGCGGCAGTTGCGCAAGCTGCCGACCTCGACTGTCAGTGCGCCATGACGATTACAATCAGCAACCAGCGGTGTCAGCAGTTCCACTTTCTGACGCGCCTTGAGCACCGCTTGGTGGGCGCGATTGAGGTCATCGAAATGGCCGATCAGAGTCTGGATCCGCGTGCCGACCTCAAATGGTTCGAGCATGTGGCTGCGGACGAAATCCGTCAAATTGCCGACTGACTTCATTGACACGGTTTGGTGGAACAACTCCAGTGCTTGATCGTTTTCGATTCCGAACCGGCGACGAAACCACGCGGCGTAGGGTGGAAAACTGTCGTTGAGCTCGACTCCGGATTGGCGCAGCTTCCTGCGCAGCTGATTGATGTCAGAACCAAAATCGGCGAAGTTGCCGGCGATTGAAAGCGCACGCTCGGCACCGAGATAGAAGCGCGCCGGCTGACCTTGCGCTTCCTTCATCCAGAACACCTGGGCGAGGCTGACGGTCTGGTCGTAGCCCGCGTTGTGGAATACGCCGAGAATCACTGAATAACCGTTCTGGTCGCGCAGCGAAACCGGTTTGGCTGCGCCGGTGACTTCGTTGCGTTCGGATTTGAAGTGACCAAGTACGTAGGAGCGCAACGTGCGTTCCTTGCTGTCAGCACCGGCGGCCTTGTTGTAGGCGACGCGATTGGCTGGAACCAGTAGTGTCGTGATGGCATCGACCAGGGTAGATTTTCCCGAACCGATGTCGCCGGTGAGCAGTGCGTTGTGACCATCCAGTTGCAAGGTCCACACGCGGCTGTCGAAGGTTCCCCAATTGAACACTTCCAGACGGCTCAAGCGGAATCCCGACAAGGTATCGTCGGCAACGAAATCGAGGCCAAGGGTTTGCAGATCAGTCATTGTCTAATCGCTGCGTCGGCGTTGCGGTGTCGGTCAGATGATTCTGGTAGTCGGCCAGGCGACCATCGAACTCGGCCAGCCACTGCGCATCGACAAAGGCCTTGAGGATGCGGCGTACCTCATAGCTCGGTGGATTCGCCGACGCACCCGAGCTGACTTTGAGTTTGTGCAGAAATCCGAGATCGGCCACCTTGTTGATCGTGGTTTCAATCTGGTCGATCAGGCGCGCCTCGTTGGGTCCATCGGGCAGAAACACGCGCATCAGTTCGACCATGTCTTCGCGACTCAGTACGAGGCGCGTATCGCCACCGCCGGCATCGAACTCGGCGAGCTTCTTGCGCAGCAAGGCCAGCAGCAAGCTGACCGGAAACGACAAGGGACGGCGCGCAACGAGCCGAGGCAAACGTCGAGCGGAATCATCTTCCTCTGGTTCTGGACGACTTTTCAAGAATGCGTAGCCTTCCGCCTCATCGAGGATCAGATCGAGATTGAGCACACCAACATAATCACGAACACGCGCTTGCAGATTCAGCAACACGGCCCATTGGCGCTCATCGGTATCGCGATAGAGCACACTCTTGAGCAGGCCGATCAGCAAGGTCGACAGATTGGCTGCTGGCGCAGTGAGCGAGTCGCTTTCGGGTGGGGCGGTTGGCATTGGTCGTGTCGGTATCAGCGTGTGAAAACAAGCCGGGGCAGGCGCGCAGTCCGGGTCAGCGCAGTTCCATCTTCAGCCATAGTCTGCCAGCGTACAGGTTCGAGGGTGTCTTCATCGACGACCGTTGCGAAGGTTTCGCTTCCCAGTTGCAGATAGGTCACGAGTTCGGCCAGGCCTTGCTCCAGCGGTTGCATGGCAAGCAGTTCACTCAAGGTGATCTGAGCACGAGTCTGCAAGGCGTGACGGATATGCCGGGTCAGGCGCAGCTTGTCGACGACGACTTGATCAAACAGCGTTGCTGGATCGATATCCTCGTCACCGGCGAGCAATTCGATACTCGTGATCACCGGCTTGATCGCCGGTTTGAAAAGTGGCCGCTCCATGCTCAAGGAG
>NZ_DASSYD010000023.1:0-8537 GCF_035703485.1 Dokdonella sp.
GATTTCAGCGCCTCCAGCAGGCCGATCAAAATGCTGTGCTTGAACACATCGGCAAAGTTGCCGGCATGGAATGCATGGCGATAGTTCATGGCGTTCCTGGCGCATCGCTCTGAGAAGGACTCTGGTCCAGTTGCCAACATAGCGGGCCGGGCGTTCTGCAGCAAGGGTGGAAAAAGCAACACCCGAGCGCTGCAGAATCAACGACAGCGCCAAGCAGCCGAATCCATGCTGTCAAATCGAAAGTCGTTACCAATGGCTGTGACAAATGGACTGCCCGGGATGCTAACTTGCAGGGATAACTGCCCTGGGGACTGAAGCATGAGAAAGCTGCTGAAATGGTTGTTGCGACTGATTTTTCTGGTTGTGGTGCTGGCCGGCATTGCGTTCGTGCATGTGTGGTACTTCAAGCCCTACAAGATCGACTGGTTCTACGGCAGAACCTTCATGCAGTTTGCGCTGCAAAGTCCGCAGATGCTCAGCAGCATGCGCATCCTGCCGCCCTGGGCTGACTTCTACAGCGACAAGCTCGATGATGCTTCGCCCAGCCACGGGGACAAAATGACGGCGCTGGTCAAGGAAGATCTCGACATGCTGCACCGCTATGATCGCGATGCACTCGATGAAGAGGGCAAGCTGTCCTACGACGCGCTCGAGTTCTTTCTCAAGGATCAGGTCGAGGGAAGTCGTTTTCGCTACAACAATTTTCCGGTCAACCAGATGTTCGGCGTGCAATCGAACCTGCCGAACTTCATGGCCCAGACTCACCAGGTCAACTCCAGGGGCGACGCCGAGAACTACATCAAGCGACTCGACCAGTTCCCGGTCCAGTTTTCGGAGGTCATCGAAGGGCTCAAGCTGAGCGAACAGAAGGGCGTGATACCGCCGAAATTCACCGTCGACAAGGTGCTTGAGCAGATGAACGGCTTTATCGCCATGCCGGCTGCGCAGAACATGCTCTACACCAGCCTCCAGGAGAAACTGACCAAGCTGGGTACCGACAAGGTCGACCAGGCCGCTCAGGACGAGTTGCTAAAACAAGCCGAGGCCTCGATCGACGGCAAGGTTTACCCGGCCTATCGCGATCTGATTGCCTACTTCACCGCATTGCAGCCCAAGGCGACTGAAAACCTCGGTGCCTGGAGCCTGCCCGATGGTGATGCCTATTACGCCTGGGCCGTGCGCAGTCATACGACCACGGACATGACGCCGGCCGAGGTACATGAACTCGGACTTTCGGAAGTCGCTCGAATCGGTACCGAAATGGATGCGATTCTGCGCGATCAGGGCTTGACCGAAGGCACGATCGGCGAGCGTGTTCAGCAGCTTGCGCGCAAGCCAGAGCAGATGTATCCGAATACGCCGGAAGGCAAGAAGGAGATGATTGCCAAATACCAGGCGATTCTCGATGATATCAATGCCAATCTCGGCGATACCTTCAATCGCCGTCCGAAGCTTGGTGTTGAGGTCAAGCCGGTACCGGCGTTTTCGGAGAAGACTGCGCCTGGCGCCTACTACCAGAGCGGTGCATTTGACGGATCACGGCCTGGCGTCTTCTACGCCAATATGCGCGATCCCGGCGAAACACCGAAATTCGCGATGCGCACGCTGGCCTATCACGAAGGCATTCCGGGTCATCATTTCCAGATCACGATCGCACAGGAGTTGCAGGGAGTTCCGTTCTTCCGCCGCGTGCTGCCGTTTACAGCCTACTCGGAAGGTTGGGCCCTGTATGCCGAACGTCTGGCCTGGGAAATGGGTTTCCAGAAGAATCCGCTCGACAATCTTGGTCGACTGCGCGACGAGATGATGCGTGCGGTGCGTCTGGTCGTCGACAGTGGCATCCACTACAAGCACTGGACGCGAGAGCAGGCGATCACCTACATGCTCGAGAACACCGGCATGGGTGAGGGTGATGTGACGGCGGAGATCGAACGCTATTTCGTCTTTCCGGGACAGGCGCTCGCGTACAAGGCCGGCATGCTGAAGATTCTCGCCCTGCGTGAAAAGGCGAAACAGGAACTCGGCGACCAGTTCAAGCTCAGCGAATTTCACGACCAGATCCTGACCCACGGCGCCTTGCCGCTGTCGCTGGTCGAGCGTGTCATCGATGACTGGATTGCGAGCAAGAAAGCCGGATGACTTCACTCAAGCCAACGGTCGAGCGCAACGCCTGATTCAGCCGACCCGTATCAGCAAAGCTTCCAGTGCACCATGTCAGTGCACTGGAAGCAGGCGTGAACGATATGCGGGTGGCGAACGGCGTCGTTGCCGGGCAACGATAACGCTCCGGATCAAGCGGCCTGATCGTCAGCCGAGAGTTGCACGCGGCCGCGCAACGAGTTGGCCATCACTTCGGTGATCAGTACGTCAACGAATTGTCCCGCCATGCGCGGATGACCGGCGAAGTTGACCTTGCGCATGTTCTCGGTGCGACCGGTCATTTCATTGGGGTCGCGACGGCTCGGGCCTTCCACGAGGATGCGCTGGGTGGTGCCCAGCATGATTTCGTTGATCTTGCGCGCATTCTCGTTGAGCACGGCCTGCAGTCGCTTCAGGCGTTCCTGCTTGACCTCCGCCGGAGTTTCATCGGCGAGACTGGCTGCTGGCGTGCCGGGACGTGAGGAGAAAATGAAGCTGAAACTCTGGTCGAAGCCGACGTCATCGATCAGTTTCATTGTCTTCTCGAAATCGGCATCGGTTTCGCCTGGGAAGCCGATGATGAAATCCGAAGACACGCAGATATCCGGGCGCACCGCGCGCAGTTTGCGGATGCGCTGCTTGTATTCGAGTGCGGTGTAGCCGCGCTTCATCGCGGAAAGAATGCGATCGGAGCCGGATTGCACCGGTAGGTGCAGGTAGTTCGCCAGTTGCGGAACGTTTGCATAGGCATCGATCAGCGAATCGCTGAATTCCATCGGATGCGAGGTAGTGAAGCGGATCCGGTCGATGCCATCGATCTGGGCGACAGCGTGAATCAACAAACCGAGATCGGCGATGCCGCCATCGTGCATCGGGCCACGATAAGCGTTGACGTTCTGACCCAGCAGATTGACTTCGCGCACGCCTTGCTCGGCCAGTTGCGCAATTTCGGCGAGCACGTCATCGAACGGCCGGCTGATTTCTTCGCCACGGGTGTAGGGCACAACACAGAAGCTGCAGTACTTCGAGCAGCCTTCCATGATCGAGACGAATGCGCTTGGGCCTTCGGCACGCGGTTCCGGCAGGCAATCAAATTTTTCAATCTCGGGGAAGCTGATGTCGACTTGCGGTTTTCCGCTCTTGCGCCGCGCCTCGATCATCTCGGGTAGCCGGTGCAAGGTCTGCGGTCCAAAGACCAGGTCGACGTACGGCGCGCGCTTGACGATCGCTTCGCCCTCCTGACTGGCAACGCAGCCACCGACACCAATAACCACTGATTCCTTGTGCTGCTTGAGTTCCTTCCAGCGGCCGAGCTGGCTGAAGACCTTTTCCTGCGCCTTCTCACGGATCGAGCAGGTGTTGATCAGGATGACGTCGGCTTCGCTCTCATCCTGAGTCAGTTCGAGCCCATGCGCGGCGCCGAGTACGTCAGCCATTTTGGCCGAGTCGTACTCGTTCATCTGGCAACCGTGGGTCTTGATGTAGAGCTTTCCGGACATGGGTTCTGGAGAATTGTGAGCAAACCCAGTAGTTTACGCACTGGACATGAGGCTCGCCAGCAGATTCGGTTGAACTTCACGAGGTTTCCTCGCGTCCATTGCCAATCCTGCGTCAGCGGGAGTACCGTGATCGATAGAAAGCTATGCGACAAATATCGAAAAATCAGCTGCTTGGCGGATTGTTCTCGATCGGACTATTGATCGTGACGGGCGCCAATGCCGACACCTTGTACAAATGCGAGGGTCCGGGCGGCAGTGTCGCCTATACCAACAAGCGGGCGAATTTCACTGCCTGCAAGGCGATCGGGCGCTATTCGGTGAAACCGCCGGCGGCAAAGAGTGCGCAAGCGCAACGCAAGGTCGAGTATCAGGAGCAACCCGATGTTCGCGCTGGAAGCTCGGGTGTGACCTCCACAGCCGCGATGCTCGCACCAGCCAAAAAGACCGAACCCGTGCCGAGCGAAGCCAGCAAACCGGTGGCGCGCGTGATGACCAGTGCGAACACCTCAAAAGCAGCACCGAAAGTCCTGCGTGGAGCGGTCTACCGGGTCGAGCGCAAAAGTGGCATCACCGAATACACCAACGTGCGACCGCGAGATGGTCGCTTCGCCTTGCTCTTCACCTACATCTCGACCTGCGTTGCCTGCGACCTGCATTCGACCATCAATTTCGCGAGGACGGCACTCAATACCGAAGCCTACAAGGATGAGGTCAACCTCGCCGCTGCCGATTACGGGGTTGATGCCGCGCTGCTGCGCGCCGTCATCCATGCCGAATCGGCATTCAATCCGATGGCCATTTCAAGCAAGGGCGCGCAAGGCCTGATGCAGTTGATGCCGGGGACTGCGAGCGATCTCGGTGTCACCGACGCGTTCGATGTCAGCCAGAATATTCGTGGCGGCGCAAAATACCTCGCCGAAATGCTCAAGAACTTCAATGGCGATCAGGGGCTGGCGGCTGCGGCCTACAACGCCGGGCCGGGTGCCGTCAGGAAGTATTCCGCCGTGCCGCCGTATGCCGAAACCCAGATTTACGTCGAGCGCGTAAAGACCTTGTATGAGCGCTATCGCAAGGCGCTCTGACGGGCCGTTGAAATTCCAACCAACCGGCGCGATACGGCTGGCAACGTGCTTGAAACTGCTCAATTGCCGCAACTGGACTGCGTCTTGTCCTGCATTCGCCTGAGCGGATTTCAACAGCCTGTCAAAGCAGCCTGATCAGGTTCGGGTCACCGCATTCTGCGGGCGCTGCATCAAGGTCAATTCAACCGAAAACGGAACGCCGTTGCGCAAACCATCCAGTTTTGCCACCGAGCCCGGCGCCAATGCGGCTTCGTGACTGCGCAGGTCGGGCTGATCGATGATGTCTTCACCATCCAGCTTGAGCAGGATGTCGCCACGGCGCAATCCGACACTGTCACCGGGACCTCCAGGCAGCACCTCAGTGACAATGACGCCGCGTTGAAGCGGGGTGGTTGAAGGCGTTGCGGCACTGATCGCCGACATGTCCGCGTACTCAATGCCGAACCAGCCGCGAATGACCATGCCGTGGCTGATGATCTGGTCAAGCACGGCCTTTGCGGTGCTTACCGGTATCGCAAAGCCGATGCCCTCGGCGTTGTTCTTTTGCAGCCCGCCGTTGCGCGGATCACTGCCGGCATTGCGATAGACCGCCGTATTGATACCGACCAACTCGCCAAGTGCGTTGACCAGGGCGCCGCCGGAATTGCCAAAATTGATCGCCGCATCGGTCTGGATGAAATCCTCATAGGCGGAAAGTCGCAGTTGACGACCGGTTGCGCTGACGATTCCCATCGTTACCGTCTTGCCGACACCGAACGGATTGCCGATGGCGAGGACAACGTCACCGACATTGACGTCGCCGCGATCAGCCACGGCGATCGTCGGCAAATCGGAAGCATCGATCTTGAGGACAGCCAGATCGGTATCCGCATCGGCACCAATCACGCGCGCTTGTGAAACCCGGCCGTCGGAAAGCAGAATCTGGATGTCGTCGGCACCACTGATCACGTGGTTGTTGGTCAGCACATAGCCATCTGCGCTGAACACGACGCCGGAACCAAGGCTGTGTTCCTGCTTGCGGTAGGCCGGTCCGGCGGCAATTGCACCAAACAGTCGTCGGGTAACCGGATCCGGAATGATCCGGTATTGGCGCACCGTGGTCATCTTGTTGGCGTAGATGCTGACAACAGCGGGCGCGGCCCGGCTCACCGCATCGGCGTACGAAACCGGGCCTTCACTATGCGAGGATGGGGTCGAGACGCGAGGTGACGACTGCACGGCAATGCTTGCGCGTTCACCGCGCAAGCGCTCGACAATCGATGGCGCAAGCAGACTCACCAGGAAAGCAAGAGCCAATCCGAGTGCGCTAAAGCGCAATATGAAGGAGAGTGTGCGGATGGTTGCGCGGCGCATGGCGTTGGATATTCGGGGCCTTGTGGGGCATAAGAGACATCATGCCACGCAGCCTTTGATTGTGCGGTGCGGGGTGCTTCGTTAAACTAGCATGAACTTGCGGCGGACCCGCATTCAATTCCTGTTCCATTTCCGTTTTTCAACCTGCTTTTGTGGAGTGCCGGATGGCAAATGACGGCGTCGACTTGGGTCGCCGCAGATTTCTGACCGCAACGACAGCCGTCGTTGGTGGAGTTGGAGTCGCGGTAGCGGCCATACCTTTCATCAAATCGTGGCAGCCCAGCGCGCGCGCGAAAACCTCTGGTGCACCGGTCGAAGCTGATATCAGCAAGCTCGAACTGGGCCAGATGGTTACCTACGAGTGGCGTGGCCAACCGATCTGGATCATTCATCGGACCAAACCCCAACTGGATGCGCTGCCGAGCCAGGACTCGCGTTTGCGTGATCCGTCGTCGAGCGTCGAGACCCAGCAGCCGACGTACGCGGTGAACGAATACCGATCGCGCAAGCCGGAGCTGCTCGTGCTGGTCGGCATCTGCACCCACCTCGGTTGTTCGCCGAAGATGCATGGCGAGCTCAAGCCGGAGCCGTTTGATCCGGAATGGAAGGGTGGCTTCTTCTGCCCATGCCACAAATCGCGTTTCGACATGGCGGGCCGCGTTTATGACGGTGTGCCGGCGCCGACCAACCTGGTCGTGCCGCCGTACTACTTTGTCGACGACACCCACATCATGATCGGCCTCAACGAGAGGGCTGCCTAATGTCCAATCGACTGTCGCGGGCCGTTACCGGCATGCAGGACTGGTTCAACGAACGCGCACCTTCGTTCCTGCCGGTCTACCGCAAGCACATGACGGAGTACTACGCTCCGAAGAACTTCAACATCTGGTACATCTTCGGCGTGCTGTCGATGGTGGTGCTGGTCAACCAGATCGTTACCGGCATCTTTCTGACCATGTTTTTCAAACCGAGCGCGACGGAAGCCTTCGCTTCGGTTGAATACATCATGCGCGATGTCGAATGGGGCTGGCTGATCCGCTACATGCATTCGACCGGTGCCTCGGCATTTTTCGTGGTCGTCTACATCCACATGTTCCGCGGCATCATGTACGGGTCGTACAAGAAACCGCGCGAGCTGGTCTGGTTGCTCGGCATGCTGATTTATCTGGTGCTGATGGCAGAAGCCTTCATGGGCTACGTTCTGCCCTGGGGCCAGATGTCATTCTGGGGTGCCAAGGTCATCATCTCGCTATTCGGCGCGATTCCCTACGTTGGCGAAGCGCTGACCGAATGGATCATGGGTGACTACCTGCCTTCGGATGCCACTCTCAACCGCTTCTTCGCACTGCATGTGATCGCATTGCCGCTGGTGCTGCTGTTGCTGGTCGTACTGCATATCTTTGCCTTGCACGAAGTAGGCTCAAACAATCCCGATGGGGTCGAGATCAAGAAGGGACCGAAGGGCAATCGCTGGTCGGCCAATGCTCCGGCTGACGGCGTTCCTTTCCACCCCTACTTCACGGTCAAGGACATCTTCTACACTGGTTGTTTCCTGATGATCTGTGCGTTCATCATCTTCTTCCAGCCGACTTTTGGCGGTCAGTTCCTTGAGCATGACAACTTCATCGAGGCCAATCGTCTGGTCACGCCGGAGCACATCAAGCCGACCTGGTACTACACGCCGTTCTACGCGATGTTGCGAGTCGTTCCAGACAAGCTGGCCGGCGTCCTGACCATGTTCAGCGCAATCATTGTGCTGTTCTTCCTGCCCTGGATTGATCGCGGCAAGGTCAAATCATGGCGCTATCGTGGAACCGGTTTCCGCGTTGCCCTGTTTGTTCTTGGCATCTGCTTTGTCTGGCTTGGCAAGATTGGTTCGGGCCCGGGAACCGATCCGATCGAGACCCTCATCGGCCGCTTCCTGACCATTGCCTATTTTGGCTTCTTCATCTACCTCTGGGTCTACACCGCCTTCGGCTTCGAGAAGACCAAGCCGGTGCCTGAACGGGTGACTGGCCATGACTGAGACCATCATGCTGAAGACTCAACGATTGATTGTCGGTTTCCTCGTCGCACTTGCATTGTCCGCAGCACCGGCTGTGATGGCATCGGAAGGCGCTGCATTGCCCGCCTCGAATGCCAATCTCGGTGATATCGGTTCGCTGCAACATGGTGCCAAGATCTATTTCAATTATTGCTCTGGTTGCCATTCGCTGAATCTGATGCGCTATTCGCGAATCGCCGAAGACCTGCAATTGAGCAAAGATCAGGTCATGCAGAATCTCAACTTCACCGGTGCCAATTTCGGTGAACCGGTTCCTGCATCCATGCATCCGGAGGATGGCAAAGCCTGGTTTGGAGCCGCACCTCCCGATCTTTCGCTGATGGCCAGGGCCAAGGGTGTCGACTACGTTTACAACTATCTGAAGTCGTTCTATCTCGACCCGAGTCGTCCGATGGGCTG
>NZ_DASSYD010000103.1:0-63349 GCF_035703485.1 Dokdonella sp.
TACGTTCGACGTAAAGCGCGCTTTCGGTTAACTGTTATGCCGGTGACGACAAGCCCGCAACGGGGTTGGATGCAAACCATCAGACCTGAATGGCTGTCGCCGCCGGCGCCGTGTTCGACGAGGCCGCCCATCGACCGAGCCCGCTTGGGTTGATCCCCTTACCGGTGAGATCAGGAACCTGTGCACCGCAACCGCGGACACATGGACGGAACGATGGCAACCGACGAGTGTTTGGGAGCGTAAAGCTCAGGGGCGCGAAGCGCCTTGATCCAGAAGGGTGACTGGTGCGGACTCACTCCGCAGCCAACCGAAAACACCAGGCGTCGGCCAATCCGAACTACGGCATTCAAACTCAACTCGCTCGGCAAGCGGGTGGATTACACTTGTGCCTATTGACTAGAGCGGCGAAATGGTGACCCCGAAGTTTCGTGCAAGCCGATGCGAAACAGGAAGCGGACACGATGAGTCGATCCGCTTCTTCCGTGCATTGCGACAAGATCGGGCAAGGCCAGGATCGGGACAGCCACAATACCGCGGTTTTCCGATTGACGAATGCTACAAAGCTAGACCTGACCCTTGCTTCTCGATTGATGAATGCTACAAAGCTAGACCTGACCCTTGCTTCTCTGACCCTTGCTTCTCAAAGCTAGACCTGACCCTTGCTTCTTTATTGCCTTCCGTCGTCTTGAAAACGTCGGCTCCCGCAAAGCGGTCATTTCGGGGCTCAATCACACGGCCCACACACTCGCTGTCTACGCTTCGCAGTGACGGTTACCCGACCACCACGCAAGACTCGCTACCGGCTGCTGGCCAAGCATTACCGGGCGGGGTTCTCACCCGCTGAGCTCCATGCGCAGTTTCAGGCCACTCTTCCTGAGTGACCATCCCACGCGCCCAAGCTTCGCCTGGCGCACCAAGACCAGACCCCGAAGTTTGCTGATCATTCCATATTTTGATCGCTCGGATCCGCTCGGATCCGCCCGGATCTGCTCGGGGCTGCTCAGTTCTATAAGCTAAATGCGACGTAGTTAATCTTCTTTCCTTCAATCGTCCGCTGACGCTCCACAAACGGCTGGAGCCGCACGAGGAGCTCACTTAATGCACTTGATTCTATTGCTGATATTTCGCTCAGACGTCCTCCGAAGCCACCCATTGAGGTCCCCAAGCGAATACCGCTCGTAGCTCCGAGCAACCAACGGTCATGGACGGGTGAGCGTTCATCTCCGGGGTCACTCATTGCAATTATTTCAACGTCGGGTGGATCTTGATCGACCATATCCGACCATGCCTTGCTGAAGTCGTCTGCCCCAGCCGACCCCAAAGATTTTTTGCTTGTGAGAATTACAAGCCGCTGATCCGGACTCTCCCCCAAAACAAGCCTCACGAACTCCATGTCCCCAAGCCCAAAGTACGGGTCGCACAGCAGAAGCGGCTCCGCGCATTCAGCATGTTCGCGGAGCCACATTCGGAGAAATTCCAGTGCGCCTTCACGCCCTTCTCGCCGGCCAACCAAGATTCCAGTCCTATTCACGGCCTCCTCAAAAATTCTAATCTTTTGTCTCGACGAGTCTTTACTAATAACATTAATTGCCAACTCGGCAGAAAGAACGAGCGCCTCCCATATTGGCGTTACCTTGGACACGACATCTTCAGAGCGCATAACTCTCCTGCCCGAATTTTCGATATACCATGAAAGCACGGGAAACGCACTGTGTAGATCCCATTCGCCCGATGCCTCCACATACTCCAATAGTCTCTCTGCTATCTGAGGCTCGACACGACCGGCAACCAACGATCCGACAGTTTTCCAAGCAGCGGATGGAAGCACATCCTCTCCCTTGTCGTCTTTTTCAACTTCGCTCCGCGCATCGGCTATTCGCCTGCGAGCTTTCTGAACTTTAGACTGGGATACTAGTTGAGCCTTTGCTTCCGCACGAGCAGGATCGTCATCAATCGCGTCAATCAACGTGTCGACAAGTTTCGGATCAATTTGTTCCGCAACATCGAGTAGCTTTCTTCTTGACTTGACCGCCGCTGCTTCACTATCTAACTCAAACGTAATTTTTAGCGCATCTCTAAGGGCGCCCCGCGCCATCGCAGGCTCTGTGTCCCTAGCGCATTCAACCAAATAGTTGAGACGCCCGTAACGATCATATGCTGATGGAATTTCCTCAGTAGCTGACTTCGCGATCTCAAACATCGCCCGCTTCTGCACAGACGATTTTGGCGGAAGACATAACGCAACCTCCAGTAGAACCAACACCTTGTCAGCAACATTCTCCATCGACTCAGCACTCTGCCTCAGGTCGGTCCAGAAATCTGCTGGATTGGTAGAAAGGCGCCCCAAGTGGGCCCTACAAGCAATCAGGTATCCATCGTGTTTAATATTGTGAATATCCGGAAGTCGCGCCCGGACTACCTCATCCAGTTTCTGTCGGATACCAAGTCGTTGCTGTATTGATATTTTCTCTTTGCTACGCTTATTTAGTAACGATTCTGTGAAACCTTTGACTGCACCAAATATTGAGATATCTGATTGCATTTGAGAGATCAACCGGACAACGTCTTCTGCGTCATCAAGCGCGATCACGCATGCGGAATTATCGCCTGGCCAAGGATCGGCCCTAGTCACTCTGCGTATGATTATCTGACAACAGGTATGAAGCGCGTGGTCACGAGCATCTCTATCTTGACTTTCTAGAAGCTCGAACGCTTGCGTACCTCGCGCGAGGAACAACGCCGGGAATACAAGAATTGCAAGTGACTTATATATCTCGCTATCCTTGTCGAACTCTTCGAGCAGCGGTCTGCAATGTTGTTGAACAATGCGACGAGATATCTCCAATCTGTGCTCGCACCATGCTTTCGATGCTAGATCACAAAGATGAGCCACGCGAGCTAAGGGATCCGGCAATAGATTGAAAAGTCGAACAACACGAGCTAAGTAGTCATCATTCAGCTCATCGAAGCGAAGCAACGGCCGTGCAGTTCTAACTAGGAGCGCCATAACCTTTGCCATAGTTGCCTCCGAGGCGCCGGTTACGATTCTAGAAGTAGAACGCGCGGTCTCAGCCGCTTCGTAGAACTCAACCGCTAAACCTCGGTTGGTACGCGAGAGAGCGGCTGAAAAGCGAAACAGCGCGCTAACAAGATCTACAGGTGATGGAATGGCCGCCAAACCTGCCCTCATCCTCACAACCAACTCATCAGTGTGTGCGGGTAGTTCCGAGCACTCGCTGCGAAACAGCGCCGTGATTGCCGAGCAGATGCCATGAGCTGTGGTGGACTTTCGAACGAGCGCGAGAAGAGTCTCGAACCATTGAGAAGCCACCGAAGATCTCCGCGCCGAGTCGATCGCGGTGACTATGCAATCGTCACGTAGCTTAGGATTCGAGATTCGATCCACAACGCAGAGAATCTCTTGCGAACCGTCGGCCGGTTTCGTACCTGAGAATGCAATATGAACGATATGGTCATACGCTGCGTCGCGCGCGGATTGTGTATTAAGGCGCTCCGCAATCCCCACCGCAGCGCGGATGTCAAACTTCGTAAGGGCCGCAAGCGTGGATCTGACAACTTCGAAGTGACTTGCCGTCAGCAGCAGCAACTCAGCGATAGATTGCAGGAGATCATTGCTAACAACTTCTGAAAGATGCTCCTTCTTCTCGATAGCGCCGCTTCGATCAACATCCTTTAAAGCGTGAAGCAGAACCGCAAGACACTCCACCTTGGTCTCTGTGGATGAGATTGCAGAAATTTGGAAATAGCATTCCACAAGGCGCTTTTGCGCTGCAGTTTCATCGATCAGGCTATCGACCCTTGCAAGTTTCATTTCAAGTCTTACCCGATCACCCGACGTCGAAGCTTCTGCTACTAGGGCTATTTGCTCCTCCATTCTCCTCAACAACTTTTCCGCACGTGTTAGGTCCACACCCTCGAACCCAAGCGGTGTCGCGAAATCAACAAAGTCACGAATCTTAGGTAAATAGGAGGTTGCAGAGATAAGCTGGTCAAGCGCGTACTCAACGATGTCAAGTGACCCCTTACGTCCATCAGCGGCGCCTAAAATACTCCTTAAAAAATAAATCCTTCGTTCAACTTTCATGGGATCCGCGATAGCAGAAATTTGTATCGCAGAGACATCACCAAGGTAGCCAGCAATAAACGCTATGAGCGTTCGTAGTCGCTCGTCGGATATTTGGCTAGCGGTCTTCTCAAAAATTGCACCATTGTCCTGGGCTCCACTCAAACTTGCAGCCACAGAAACCTTCGCCAGCGCCTCGTCTCGTTGGTACTTATGGTCGTTCGACACGTTGCTGCAATCGAGAACCGATATGGCAAGATCTGGATCAACAAATGCGAGGTTTTCGGCGAGCTCCTCAGCCTCCGTTGGTGAGCCAAAGTAGTCAACTTCGGAAGCGAGCTCTCTAATAGTCGCGACGACCTCTTTGTCCAGCTGCGCGCCCGACTCTCGCATTGTACGAGCGTACTCCGCCAACATCTGTAGGCGTCGTTCCTTCGTTGCGGCTCTGGACGCTACATCTAACGCTTTTTGAGGCTGACCGAGCCCCACTAAGGCCGCGACTTGCGCCTGACAACCCCTAGCCGTTGCGACGTCTGCGAAAATGCTTCTCTGCAGTGAAAACTGAAACGTCTCAACAGCAAGCTTAAGTTCGTGTGCACTTCTTGCGCCAATTGCAGCCCTCGCCCGCAGGATTGACACTGACTGAGTGCTATCGAGCAGCCGCTCGTAGTGTTCGGGGCTCAACATCTCGATCAGCGTGCTGTGTTGGTTCGCTTGCTGCAAGTAGCTAGGCAGAAATTGAAGCGTTTTCAGACTATTTGGATTATCAGATAGATGCGAAATTTGAAGCGCCAATGCGGTGCTACGCAATGACTCTAGTCGAGTCTCCGCTATCCGGCGATGAGTTTCGGACTCAAAGGTTGAAAAAGGCGGCTCGCTTCTTATAGCTACAAATGAGCAACGTTGTGTAATATTGGCTATGTGCGTTTGATTTGCGTCACACAGCTTTAGTAACTCCTCTGCTGATGGCGCATATCGGGAAAACGCTATAACAGCCACAATCGTCTTCTCTAAGCTGCTTAGCTCATCTAGCGGACGAAACTCCATAGCTAAAAACTGTGGATAGTTCTTGGCATCTGCTGCAAGAATTGATTCGACAGCCGCACCCGCTTCAATCTGTCGCCTTACGGATGCAAGACGCCCAGGCAATCCCTTGCAAAGCCTAATGAGTTCATCAGCATCGCTCTCTTCAATTCCCAAGCCATCGAAGAAGTGCGTCGCTTCGTCTCTAGACAACTGCTGAACTGGGCATGTCTTTGACCCAACCCCGGGAAGATACTCTTGAAATATTTCTTGGCGACCCGTAATGAGATAGCGAAAGCCATCGACACCAAATGAAAGAACGTCGCCGAAAATCTCTTTCAACTGGCGCCGATCATCGCGCGGGACCTGATGCAGACCATCTACAATAATATACAGGATACCCCGACCATTCTTCTTGCGAATGGCGAGCAATAGCGCATGGTATTCGCTTTCATCTACACTTGAATCTGGCGGAAGTTCGCGCCCAAGGTAGGCGCAAAACTGCGTCGCAAGCATAAAGCGCAAATAGGGCACGCTATAGGCAAACCGACTGTGTGGCCTAACAAATAGATGGAATGCAGGGGTGGAGACGCCCAAACAAAATTGTGCCAGCAGAGTTGTGGCGCCACACCCATCCTCCCCTTCAATAAAGACGACTGGATACTCTTCCGTAGGAACCCTCGATATCGTCTCAATGACATGCTGGCGCTCCACTGGCCGATCCGGAAGAGTCGGAAATCCTCCACTTGCGGATTCCTGAGGGAAGACGCCGCTTCCAGCCTCGATGACTGCACCAAATATCACTAATTACTCCTCTTCATACGTAATGAATCAAGCATTCAATAGCGCGGATACACTGTCTTAAGTATGCCTCCCCCGGCAAAACCGCAATGAAGGGGGTCACAAAGAAGGGGGCAAGTCTCACAATGAAGGGGTCAAGTCTTGAACTTTGAATTGGCACCCCATTCTCCTACCTCGTAAATCGACAATTCTCACTCACTCCCCCTGCTGCTCCCTAAACGTATCCCGCAACTCCTTAGAAACCACATCCACCTCCCGCTTCCTCTGCATAAACGCCCTCTGCCCTTCCGGCAGCTGACAGTTGCGCGAAAGCGTGGTCGCGCCATCCGGGGTGGTTGCTGTTACGTCCTGCACGTTGACGACAATGGCGAGCGTGTCGCCGAGTGGCTGCAGGGCCAGGCAGACTTTGTCGATCATCTTCATGCTGTGGTAGCTGGCACCGTTGACCATGACGATGAAGTTCTCGCGATCCATCCAGACCGAGGAACGCACACCGGGCAGCGGACGCACGGCGGTGCGCGCGGCTTCGTGATCGATCGGTCGGGATGTGTCGTAGACGCGCGCGGATCGAATCACGTCATCGGTCATCGCGCGGACATGTGCTTCGGCGGTTTTGCTGTCTCCAGGCGCGGCTGACGCGCGGGTGCCGGTGATGTGCCTGGCCATCTTGACTGGATTGACAGGTTGGCCGGCTTGCTCGGGTCGAGCTTCGGCGGTGTCGGAGTCGGACGGTGCGCAGCCATGCATGCCCATCGCCACAGGGGCGATCAGCAACAAACAACAATATGGTGGCGCGGTGCTTCTGCGTCCGCTATTACGCACGGATTCCATCCCGACCTATTACCCCCTGTGGTAACTACCTACAGAGTAAGCAACAAATAGGCCAATTATTCAAGTGCGTAGAATGCTGCAAAGCAAGGTAAAGCGGATCCGCCAATGGTGATTCTGCCGTTGGTGTGAATACTGGTTGTGTGAGTCCACCCCGCTCATGGTTCGACAGGCTCACCACGAACGGGGTGGACTCATGACGTGCGGACGGGCCTCACCATGAACGGGGAGGCTTCATTCCGAACGGAGGGACCCCAGCCTGCGCTGGGGTGACCGCGTATTCGGAGTTTCCGAACCGACGGGGTCGCGTCCGGAATCGAATCTTTGACTCTGGCAACCCATGACCGGGCCGAAGCCAAGGCCGAAACTGGAATCAAGGTCGACTTTCTGATTAGCCCTACTCTGACTCCTGGCGCTACTGGCGTTCGGCAGTCCAGGTCCAGGTTACCCCCATCTTGTTGCCGCCCGTGCCCTCCATGTGGTCGGCGTCCACGAATTTTCCACGTGAAACCGCGTATTGATCATTGATGGAGATGCGTACTTCGTCAGCGGATTGCTCCCAGGTGCTCACTCCAACCGTTGATGGCGGGTTGGTTGCCAAATTGCCGCCATCTTCGAACTTGAGCACTTGTTCCTTCTTGAAGCCATTGACGTTCGTGACAAAAAGCCATCGGGTTGACGGGAGCAGATGAGTTGGCTTGCCGGTATCAAGCGGCGTCAGCAGATTAGAGGGAACACCTGGCTCCTGGCCTTGAATAAAGGTTCTGGTCGTTGCGGACTTGTTTGCCAGCGCGATGATTTCAGTGGAGCTTAGCCCGGTGATGCGGTCCTTGATTCGGACCGGACCAGGGCTGCGCAACTCCGGGTCGGCAAGCATTTCCTCGGCGCTGGAGATGCCGGCCAGATTGAGCTGAATAATTGCCGTCACCAATTTTGCCTGGCTTTCGTGATTCAGTGACTCAAGCATGCGCGTGTAGCTCTGTTCCACGCTCTTGTCGCTTGAACCATCAATCCGGACTACTTCCTGCGCGTGCGCAAAGCTCGTCATGAAAAGAAGTGCGATCAATGCCAGTGCGGGGCCGAGTAGCTTCACGGTATTCTTCATTAATTGCTCCTTTTATTTATCGCTCCATCGGTCATATCATCGGCAAAAGAGGCGCGGAATGCAATTTCTCCTGCGTCGCGATACCGTGAACTCTCTTGTCTACAATGATCTGCCATGGATGAAGGTGGCGCAAGTCAAAGAGAAGTTCGGCGACTTGCGCTTCTACGTGGATAGCGCATCGGAGCGGCAGCAAGCCTTGATCGACGACGCCCAGGCGCGGTCTTTTCGCGTCTGCGAAATCTGTGGCGCGCCGGGACTGCTGATGCGGGAAACCTGGATGCGAACACGATGCGCCGACCACGTATTGCTGAATTCATTCGAACATGGACAGATGCGAGCGCTCTGAGAATGCGCACCTGAGTAGAATTTCAACAGCCCGCTACACGCCACTCGAACTCGTTGCATCAGGCAACTTTGCTATCACGACGCAGTTCGCCGGCAGCCTTCAACTGCCGATGTAGCGCCTCGGCGCTGAGATCAAACCCGTTCGGCCACGCCAACGCGCCCAGTTCGATGAAATGCCGGCCAAAGAATTCCGTATCCCGCAAGGGTTCGGTCATTGGCGTACTCGCCTCTACATCGCGCGAAAAGTCGTAGACGCCCCACGCGCCATCGGAAAACCGCAGTCGTAGTTTGTAGGCGCCTTTCGACTCGACAGCAATCAGCTTGATAATTGGCGGTTCCACACGCTTACTGATCGCTCCAAAGCCGGGCAACAAGTCACCCCTAAGCAGCAATCTGCTCATAAGAGAACGCGGGAATGTCGGTCCGCTGACTCGCATGCTCCATGGTCATGGCACATATCCGCCCGCGATCATCCAGTTCGATCAAGGTGTTTTCATCTAGATCGCGAGTCTCGACGATTTTATCGCCGCGAAACTCGATATAAAGCGTATCGGTGTCCTGGAAATACTTGATTTTCATGGCACGAAACCTCGATCAAAAAAGGCGTTGTGTACCGTCTCTCCGTCGGACAGTAGCACGACCCGAAGATACCGCCCTTCGGCCTCAGGGACGGCTGCCCAGCACCGGATGCGCCCATCCTCCTGTACGAAACGCTTTTCGGGGTGAGCGATAGTTCGCTCTATCCAATCGTCAGCAATTCCTGCGCGATCCGGTCGTGTCCGCGTAGCTTGAAAGTACAGTGTAGTTTTCACCGCCTATCCTGCCAATCACATGTTGCGCCGATACTCACCACCCACATCATAAAGCGCATGGCTGATCTGGCCGAGTGAGTGGGTCTTTACGGCTTCCATCAATGCTTCGAAGACGTTCTTGCGCTCGCGGGCGGTGTTTTGCAGGTAGCCGAGGCCGTGGCCGGTGTGGATCTCGGTGGCTTCGTCTTCTTCCGACGTGGTTGCGTTGGCGTGCGAGGTTTCGCCGCTTGGGGCGAGTGCGTTGCGGTTTTTCTGGTAGCTGAGCACGTTGGCGATCTGTGCGCCCTTCTCTTCCGGGGTCGAGCGGATCAGTTCGATCTCGGTGGCGATTTCGCCGGCATGCTCCCTGGGCAGGAAGGTGTTGACGCCGATCAGCGGCAGCGAGCCATCATGTTTCTTGTGCTCGTAGTACATCGACTCTTCCTGGATCTTGCCGCGCTGGTACATGGTGTCCATCGCGCCGAGCACGCCGCCGCGCTCGCTGATCGCCTCGAACTCCTTGTACACGGCTTCCTCGACCAGGTCGGTCAGGGTGTCGACGATGTAGCTGCCCTGCCACGGGTTCTCGTTGAAGTTGAGGCCGAGTTCCTTGTTGATGATCATCTGGATGGCCACGGCACGGCGCACGCTTTCTTCGGTGGGCGTGGTGATCGCCTCGTCGTAGGCGTTGGTGTGCAGCGAGTTGCAGTTGTCGAACAGCGCGTACATCGCCTGCAGCGTGGTGCGGATGTCGTTGAACTGGATTTCCTGCGCGTGCAGTGATCGGCCGGAGGTCTGGATGTGGTACTTCATCATCTGGCTGCGGCTGCTGGCGCCGTAACGCTCGCGCATGGCGCGGGCCCAGATGCGCCGGGCGACGCGGCCGATGACGGTGTATTCCGGATCCATGCCGTTGGAGAAGAAGAAGCTCAGGTTGGGCGCAAAATCATCCACGCTCATGCCACGGGCGAGGTAATACTCGACGATGGTGAAGCCGTTGCTCAGGGTAAAGGCGAGCTGGCTGATCGGGTTGGCTCCGGCTTCGGCGATGTGATATCCGCTGATCGACACCGAGTAGAAATTGCGCACGCCGTTGTCGACAAAGTACTGCTGGATGTCGCCCATCATGCGCAGGGCAAATTCGGTCGAGAAGATGCAGGTGTTCTGCGCCTGATCCTCCTTGAAGATGTCGGCCTGCACGGTGCCGCGGACCTTGGTCAGGGTTTCGGTCTTGATCCGCGCGTAGGTTTCCGCATCGACCAGATCATCACCGCATACACCAAGCAGGGCGAGACCGAGGCCCTCATTGCCCTTGGGCAGCTCGCCGAGGTATTGCGGGCGTTCACGGCCGGCGAAGAGCTTGTCGATCTTCTTCTGCGCGGCGGCCCAGCGGGCGTCGTCCTCGCGCAGGTATTTCTCGACGTTCTGATCGATGGCGGTGTTCATGAACATCGCCAGGATCATCGGCGCCGGGCCGTTGATGGTCATCGATACCGATGTGGTCGGTGCGCTGAGGTCGAAGCCGGAGTAGAGCTTCTTCATGTCATCAAGGGTGGCGATGTTGACGCCGGAGTTGCCGATCTTGCCGAAGATATCCGGGCGCGGCGCCGGATCTTCACCGTACAGGGTGACCGAATCGAACGCGGTCGACAGTCGCGTGGCGGCACCGCCCTGGCTGAGGTAATGGAAGCGGCGGTTGGTGCGCTCGGGCGTGCCTTCGCCAGCGAACATGCGCGTGGGGTCTTCGCCGCTGCGCCGGTACGGATAAACGCCGCCGGTGTAGGGGTAATGACCGGGCAGGTTTTCCTTGCCGAGGAAGGTCAGCAGTTCACCCCAGTCCTTTGACTTGGGTGGCGAGACTTTGGGGATCTTCTGGTGGCTCAGTGACTCGCGGTAGTTGTCGACCTTGATGACCTTGTTGCGCACTTTGTATTCGTTGAACTCGGCGCTGACCGATTCAAACAGTGCCGGCCATTCGCGCAGTTGCTTGATGGCTTCCTTGCTCAGTTCGCCAAGTGCTGCGTTGTAGCGCTGACGCAGCAATTGCATCGAACGATCGCCTGCCGCCTGCAGCCCGTCGCTGGGATAAAGATCCAGCGGCTTGGGCAGCTTCTCGTCATCAAGTTCCTTCAGCGATTCGTAGTAGTGCTGCGCCTTGCTGGCGAACTCGGCCTGGGTCTCGATGCTTTTGTTGATCGACCGACCTTGCTCGGCGATCTCCGCGAGATAGCGGACGCGGGCACCAGGAATGAGCACGGTGGCACGCGGAGACTTGAGCGTGGTGTCCAGGTTCGGCGTGAAATCGCACTTTGCAGTACCGATTCCCGATTCCCCATTCCCCACTCCCAGCTTTTCCCGCAACAGGCGGCACAAATTCACAAACATCCAGCTGATGCCGGGGTCATTGAACTGGCTGGCGATGGTCGGATAGGCGGGGACGTCCTCGTCCTTGACGTTGAACGCGGTGCGGTTGCGCTTCCACTGCTTGCGCACGTCGCGCAGGGCGTCTTCGGCGCCGCGCTTGTCGAACTTGTTGAGCACGATCAGTTCGGCGAAATCGACCATGTCGATCTTTTCTAGCTGGCTGGCCGCACCATAATCGCTGGTCATCACATACATCGGGAAATCGACCAGATCGACAATCTCGGAGTCAGACTGGCCAATGCCGGCGGTTTCGATGATGACCAGATCGTAGGGCTGGCTCTTGAGGAAATCGATGCAGTCATGCAGCACGACGCTGGTCGAGGCGTGCTGGCGACGGGTCGCCATCGAACGCATGTAGACACGACGGCTGCGCAGCGAATTCATGCGGATGCGATCGCCAAGCAGCGCGCCACCGGAGCGGCGACGCGTCGGATCGACCGCAAGCACGGCGATGCGCATTTCAGGAAACGAATGCAGGAAGCGCAGCAGCAGTTCGTCGACTACCGAGGATTTGCCGGCGCCGCCGGTGCCTGTGATGCCAACAACTGGCGTTGTTGGCTGGGAGTGGGGAGTGGGAAATGGGGAGTGGGTAGAAGCCTCCGACCACTGCTTTCGCAATTTCACCAGTTCGGCTTCGTTGAAATCGCCGTTTTCCAGGGCGGTTAGCATGCGACCGATACTGATTTCGTCGTCGATATTGGCAGCTTCCGAGATGCTCTTGCCTGACGATTCCCCTTTCTCTATTCCCGAATCCCGCGCGCGCGCTGCGCGCGCGATAACGTCCTCGATCATCTCGACCAGACCGAGCTTCATGCCGTCGTTGGGGTGATAGATGCGTTCGACGCCGTAATCTTCGAGTTCGCGGATTTCTTCCGGGGTGATGGTGCCACCGCCGCCGCCGAATACACGAATATGGCTGGCACCGCGTTCCTTGAGCATGTCGACCATGTACTTGAAGTACTCGACGTGGCCGCCCTGGTAGGACGACATGGCGATCGCGTCGGCGTCTTCCTGCAATGCAGCGCGAACAACATCCTCGACCGAGCGGTTGTGGCCGAGGTGGATTACTTCGGCTCCTTGCGCCTGGATGATCCGGCGCATGATGTTGATGGCCGCATCGTGGCCATCAAACAGGCTGGCTGCGGTGACGAACCGCAACGGGGCCTTGACCTCGGTGCTCTCGCTGGCAGGAAGATTCTCGGCAGTCGTGCTCATGACGGAATTCGGCTTGCGACAAAGGACCGCAATTCTACCGCGTCGACCGCCTGTTCCGCAGTCACAGGTCCATGCCAGGCATTTTCAGCGGCTTACTGCAGGTCAGCCCAGCTGATTGATCGGGCTCGGATACGAGAACAGATAGCCCTGGCCAACCGTGCATCCCATTTCAATCAGTGCATCGCGTTGTGCGGGCGTTTCGATGCCCTCGCCGATCACCTCGACATCCAGCGAATCAGCCAGTGCGAGGATTGCATTGACGACAGCGGCGCTGCTGCTTTCGGCACCAAGATCGGCAATGAATGAGCGGTCGATCTTGAGCGAGTGGATCGGAAAGCGATGCAGATAGCTCAGTGACGAATAACCGGTGCCGAAATCATCCAGTTGGACCAGCACCCCGGCCTTGCGCAAGCGCAACAGGATCTCGCGCATCTGTTCGGGCTGATCGAGCAAGGCTCCTTCGGTGATTTCCAGGCGAACTCGGTGCGGAGACAGGCCGCATGATTCGATCGTGCGCAAGGCAAATTCGTCAAAATCCGGGACGCGCAACCTTCGTGCGGACACGTTGATCGACACATAGGTCGATTCCGGCAGCCGATGTGCATACTCGCAAGCGGCGGTAAAAATCTGCCAGTCGATCTGCTCGATGCAGCCGCTGTCCTCAGCCGCGGCAAGGAAGTCATTCGGAGCGAGTAAACCGCGCGTTGGATGATTCCAGCGCAGCAGTGCTTCGTAACCGAGAATCCGGCCATCAGACAGGGACACGATCGTCTGAAAATAGGGTTCGAATTCACGCCTTGTCAGCGCATGGCGAAGGTCGCCCTCCAGATCCAGCGCGCGCATGGCTTCAGCCCGCAGGTTCTCGTCGAAAATCTCGTAGCGTTGTCGACCTCTGGCCTTGGCCCGATACATCGCCGTGTCGGCATCGCGCAACAATTCCTCGGCGCGTGTGTAGTGCTCGTCAGAATAGGCAATGCCGACGCTGGCCGAGGTGAACATTTCCTTCTTGCTGAGCCGGATCGGGTCGTTGAATACATCGATCAGGCGTTGCGCAACCGTGGCCGCGAGGGATGGATCGGGCAGACTGTCGATGAGTACGGCGAATTCATCACCACCGAGGCGGGCAACCAGGAAAGGCGCGCAAGCGCCGGCGAGTCGCAGGGCGGCCTGCTTGAGCATCTCATCGCCGATCAGGTGACCGACACTGTCGTTGACCACCTTGAAGCGATCGAGATCGAGAAACAGGACCGCGTAGCGTCGAGCCGGGTCTTTCTGGAAATGCTGCATGGCCGTTTCCAGGCGTTGCAGCAACAGGGCGCGATTGGGCAGACCCGTCAACGCATCATGAAATGCCTCGTGAGTCAGGCGCGCTTCGATGCGTTCACGCTCGCGTATCTGGCCGGTCAGATCACGATTGGCCAGGGCCAGTTCGCGGGTTCGCTCATTGACCCGCGCTTCGAGTCTGACATTGTCGTGGACCAATGACTCCTGGGCACGCTTGCGCTCGAGGCCATTGGCGATGTGGTAGGCGACGAACGTCAGCAGCTCCTGATCGCGTGCGGTGAATGGTGTTTCCGACGAATAGCTCTGAACAGCCAGAACTCCGGCGGCAACATCCGCGCAAACCAGCGGCACGCCAAGCCAGTAGGCGGCACGGGTCCCGAAACGCTGCACCTCATCGGCCGCCACCAATTCGTCGATTTTTGCCCGATCGGCAAGCAGGGCCTGACCGGTCCGCAGCACGTATTCGGTCATGCCTTTGGCCAGGGGTCGACGCGGGCGCACCGGATTGATTTCGTCAACCGAATAGGGGAATTCCAGTTCGCCCGTGGCGTCTTCGACCAAGGCGATATAGAAATTTCGCGCATTCAGCAGGCCACCAACAATGCCGTGGACGCTGGCGTAGAAATCAGCCATCGACTCGGCGGCCGCCGCACATTCGACGATGCCAAACAATGCCCGTTGCAAGCGTTCGCCGCGCTGACGTTCGGCAACTTCCTGCTGCAACTCACCGATTGCCGCCGCCAGTTCGCGAGTCCGATCGACCACCCGGCTTTCAAGTTCGGTTTGCGCCTGCTTGCGTTCGAGTGCGGTAAGAATGTGCTGCGCGACATAGTTGAGGATGGCGCGATCCTCTTCGGAGTAGCGGGTATCCGGCAGATAGCTCTGCACCACGATCGCACCACGAATTGCTGCAGCAGCCCCGATCATCGGCACCCCGAGCCAGTCTTCGGACTCGGGCCCCAGGGTCGGGTCCTTGGCGACACCCAGCGTTGTGCGGACACGCTCGGAGGGTCCCATCTGCGACTCGCCGCTGCGTATCATTGCCAGGGTCAGACTGTTGGGCAAATCACTCGCCGCTATTTCGTCGTTGAGGCTGAATGAGTCTTTGTCGACAGAATCGACAAAGTACAGAAATCTCAAACTGTCGCGCTCGGGCTCGTAGAGCGCAATGAAGAAGTTCTCGGCATACATCAGCCAGCCGACGATCTCGTGGATGCCGTGCAGCATGTCCGGCATATCCAGATCGGAGCTTGCCATGTTGGCGATGGCAAACAAGGCGCGTTGGACATGCTCGGCGCGCTCCAGCCGACGCACGGAATGTGCCAGCGATTCACGCTGCAGGACCCGTTCCGAAACCAACGCAAGATCGCGCAGAAATTCTTCCCACGCATCCGCCGAGCGAACCTGGGCTGTGGTTTCCCTCCAGGCAATCTCGGCGTGCATTCCGTTGGCCGCGCTGAACAGTGAAACCCGCCGCACATCGGCGCCTTCGAGATCCTCCACGGGATAGCATCCGGTCAAATCACTGCTGCCATCGGCATGAGCGCGCTCGGCGTTCCAGCACAGCCTCACATCGTGCAGATCAAAGCGGCTGCGAGCCTCCTCGATGACCCGCGCAGAGAGCGATGACATGTCAGACGCGCGCAACAAGCGACGAACGAATTCGATCGTCGAATCGTTCGCGCTGAGCTCACGGTTTAACTGTGCCGACGGCATGAAACCTCGCACCTCACCTGCTTCTGCATCAACAAGGGCAGTCTGGTCACCTTATTGTTTCAAGGCTTGAAGCTGCACTCTAGGGGAATATGCACAAATTTGCATGGTTCGCAGCCGGTCAGCTTCGATTCGGCTGCCTTGCAAACCATGCCCATTTGCACTCACCGATTTGAAATCTCAGCGTATTCGGCGAACCCCGGCCGACAGCCGGGGCAAACCAGCGAAGAGTCCCGGATGCTCCGGGATTCGCTTCAATCGCTGACGGTGGCCGCTTGATCGGTGAATTCCTCGATCTGATCGAAGTTCATGTAGCGATAGATCTTCTCGACATCGGCGTTGAGCACACCGACGTCGGCCATGTACTCAGCCTTGCTCGGAATGCGCCCCAGACGCGAGCAGATTGCGGCCAGCTCGGCCGAACCCAGATAGACGTTGGCATTCTTGCCGAGACGATTGGGGAAATTGCGCGTACTCGTTGAAAACACCGTGGCACCTTCGCGAACCTGGGCCTGGTTGCCCATGCACAACGAACATCCCGGCATTTCCATGCGCGCACCCGCCGTGCCGAACGTTCCGTAGTGGCCTTCCTTGGTCAGCTCGGCAGCGTCCATCTTGGTCGGCGGCGCAACCCACAGCTTGGTCGGAATATCACGCTTGCCTTCGAGCAGTTTCGAGGCCGCGCGGAAATGGCCGATATTGGTCATGCACGAACCGATGAAGACCTCGTCGATGCTGGCACCGGCGACATCGGAAAGCGTCTTCACGTCGTCCGGATCATTCGGACAGGCGACGACGGGCTCATGCACATCGGCCAGATCGATCTCGATCACGGCGGCATATTCGGCATCGGCGTCCGGCGCCATCAGTTTCGGATCGGCCAGCCACGCCTGCATCGCCTCACTGCGCCGTTTGATGCTGCGCACATCCTTGTAGCCCTGGGCGATCATCCACTTCAGCATGACGATATTGCTGGTGATGTATTCAATGATCGGTGCCTTGTCCAGATGCACCGTGCAACCTGCCGCAGAACGCTCGGCCGAGGCGTCGGAGAGTTCAAATGCCTGTTCGACCTTGAGGTTCGGCAGGCCTTCGATTTCGAGGATGCGGCCGGAGAAGATGTTTTTCTTGCCTTTCTTCTCGACCGTCAACAGACCGGCCTTGATCGCATACAGCGGAATCGCGTTGACCAGATCACGCAGAGTCACGCCGGGCTGCAGTTCGCCCTTGAAGCGGACCAGCACGGATTCCGGCATATCCAGCGGCATCACGCCGGTTGCCGCGGCGAACGCGACCAGGCCGGAACCGGCCGGGAACGAAATGCCGATCGGGAAGCGCGTATGCGAATCGCCGCCGGTACCGACCGTGTCGGGCAACAGCATGCGGTTGAGCCAGGAGTGGATGATGCCGTCACCGGGACGCAGCGGAATGCCTCCACGGGTGCTGATGAACTCGGGCAGATCGTGATGCATGGTCACATCGATCGGCTTCGGATAAGCCGCTGTATGACAGAACGACTGCATGACGAGATCGGCGCTGAAACCGAGACAGGCCAGATCCTTGAGCTCGTCGCGGGTCATCGGCCCGGTCGTGTCCTGCGAGCCGACCGAAGTCATGCGCGGTTCGCAATACGTGCCCGGACGGATGCCCTCGCCTTCCGCCAGACCGCAGGCGCGGCCGACCATCTTCTGCGCCAGGGTGAAGCCCTTGCTGCTGCTGGCCGGGTTTTCGGGCAAGCGGAACAGGGTCGAAACCGGCAAGCCCAGCGCTTCACGGGCCCTCGCGGTCAATCCGCGACCGATGATCAACGGAATCCGGCCACCGGCGCGGACTTCATCGAACAACACGTCGGACTTGAGCTTGAACTCGGCAATGACCTTGCCGTCCTTGAGCGCCCTGCCCTCGTACGGACGCAGTTCGACAACATCGCCCATGTTCATTTCGCTGACATCGAGTTCGATCGGCAGCGCACCGGCATCTTCCATCGTGTTGTAGAAGATCGGCGCGATCTTGTTGCCGAGGCAGACTCCGCCAAAGCGCTTGTTCGGAATGAACGGAATGTCCTCACCGGTAAACCAGAGCACCGAGTTGGTTGCCGACTTGCGGCTGGAGCCGGTGCCGACCACGTCACCAACGTAGGCAACCAGATGGCCTTTTTCTTTCAACGATTCGATGAAGGCGACCGGACCGCGCTTGCCGTCCTCCTCCGGGGTAATGCCATCGCGCTTGTTCTTGAGCATGGCCAGCGCATGCATCGGGATGTCCGGGCGCGTAGTTGCATCGGGTGCCGGTGACAAATCATCGGTATTGGTCTCGCCGCTGACCTTGAACACGGTGACGGTCAGTGATTCCGGCACTTCAGGACGGCTGGTAAACCACTCGGCATCGGCCCAGCTCTGCATGACACTGCGGGCGTGCACATTGCCCTTGTCAGCCTTCTCCTTCACATCATGGAAGGCATCGAACATGAGCAGGGTTTTCTTCAGCGCTTCGGCCGCGATCGGGGCCAGACTGGCATGATCGAGCAATTCGACCAGCGGATGAATGTTGTAGCCGCCGAGCATGGTGCCAAGCAGCTCCGTCGCACGCTCAGGGGAAATCAATGAGCAGCTCTCGGTGCCAAAAGCGATGGCGGCTAGATACGAAGCCTTGACCTTGGCTGCATCGTCAACGCCGGCCGGTACGCGATTGGTGATCAGATCCAGGAGGACCTCGCCATCTTCAGAACCCGGCTGCTTGAGCAACTCGATCAGCTCGGCGGTCTGTTGTGCCGAAAGCGGCAACGGCGGGATGCCAAGTGCGGCGCGTTCGGCAACGTGTTGGCGATAAGAAGTCAGCATGATCGGCAGGCATCCTGTGGGCAGGCGAAGGGAAGCGCCCGGCGCGATGAGACAGCTCATCGCCAGGCGAAACGAAGCAAGCATGAACGCAGGGCATCGGGGCGAATCCAGCTCTGCGCCGGCCGCTGCAACCACGCATTTTAGCCGTTTCATCCACTTTCCCGCAACGCGATGTGCTCGTCGGGAAGGCCCTTCCAGCTTGCAGTTGGCGTGATTCGCCCCCATATGCGATCGCGCACCAGTCAACTCCAGAATCCGGCAGCCACATACCGGTCCGAACGCTGATTCGGTCTGATGATCAACCAATCGAAATTCTGCAAGGCCGAGGCAGGTGTCCAACTTTCCTCCAATCCAGCAGACTGTCGGGCTACGATAGTGGCGGCTGAACACCACCTTCGTACCGCCCTCTTGCAAGGAGAATCGCCATGAAAGACAGCTTCTCGACTCACGACACACTCAAGGTCAACGGCAAGGAGTACCGCTATGCCAGCCTTGCCAAGCTGGGTCAGCGATTCGATCTGAAAAAATTGCCCTACTCAATGAAGATCCTGCTCGAGAACCAGCTTCGCCACGAAGATGGCGTCGATGTCACCGACAAGCAGATCGAAGCAGTCGCCAACTGGAAGGCCGATGCCAAGCCGGACACGGAGATTGCCTTCATGCCGGCGCGCGTCGTACTGCAGGATTTCACCGGGGTTCCCTGCGTTGTCGACCTTGCCGCGATGCGTGATGCCATGGTTGCGCTCGGAGGCGATCCCACCCTGATCAATCCGTTGGCACCGGTGGAACTGGTCATCGACCATTCCGTCCAGGTGGATGTGTTCGGCTCGGAAGACGCGATCGAGAAGAACGTCGAAATCGAATTCAAGCGAAATCAGGAGCGCTATTCGTTCCTGCGCTGGGGCCAGAAGGCATTGAACAACTTCAAGGTCGTGCCGCCGCGTACCGGCATCGTCCATCAGGTCAACCTTGAGCACCTGTCACGCGTGGTCATGACCAGCCAATCCAACGGTGCGCAATGGGCATATCCGGATACGGTTTTCGGCACCGATTCGCATACCACGATGGTCAACGGTCTCGGCGTACTCGGCTGGGGTGTCGGCGGCATCGAAGCCGAGGCGGCGATGCTCGGCCAGGCTTCATCGATGCTGATTCCGCAGGTGGTCGGTTTTGAGCTGACCGGAAAGCTGCCGGAGGGCGCAACCGCGACCGACCTGGTTCTGACCGTAACCCAGATGCTCAGGAAACACGGTGTGGTCGGCAAGTTCGTCGAATTCCACGGCTCCGGGCTCAAGCACCTGCCGCTGGCCGATCGCGCCACGATTGGCAACATGTCACCCGAATATGGCGCGACTTGCGCGATCTTCCCGGTCGATGCGGAATCGATCCGCTATTTGCACCTGTCCGGACGCACTGAAGAACAGATTGCGCTGGTCGAGGCCTATACCAAGGCTCAGGGCATGTGGCATGACGATGAAACGCCAGCGGCCACCTTCTCATCAACCCTGAGTCTCGACATGGGCACGGTGAAACCCTCGCTGGCAGGCCCCAAGCGTCCGCAGGATCGGGTCCTGCTCAGCGACATGCAGTCGAGCTACCGCGAATCGGTGAAACTGATGACCGAGGGACGCCCGAGAAAGGATCAGGATGTCGCCCGCTTCAAGAATGAAGGCGGCAGCACCGCAGTCGGTCACGACGAGAGCGCAGCCAAGCACAAGCTGGCCAATCAGGCCTCGCTTGCAGTCGGCGATGGCGCCGTGGTCATTGCCGCGATCACCTCATGCACGAACACCTCGAATCCGGCGGTCATGATCGGTGCCGGCCTGCTGGCCCGCAACGCTGCGGCGAAGGGCCTCAAGCGCAAGCCGTGGGTCAAGACCTCGCTGGCACCGGGATCGCTGGTGGTCACCGATTATCTGAAAAAGGCCGGTCTGCTGGCTGAACTGGAGAAACTCGACTTTTTCCTCGTCGGCTACGGTTGCACCACTTGCATCGGCAACTCCGGCCCGCTCGATGAAGCAGTCAGCAAGCAGATCCAGGCTGGCGATCTGGCCGTCGCCGCCGTGCTTTCAGGCAACCGGAACTTCGAGGGTCGCATCCATCCGGAAGTGAAGATGAACTATCTCGCTTCGCCGCCGCTGGTGGTCGCCTATGCGCTGGCCGGAACGGTCGACATTGATCTCTCCACTGATCCGCTCGGTACCGACAAGGACGGCAAGCCGGTTTTCCTCAAGGACATCTGGCCAAGCAACAAGGAAATCGGCGATTTGATCGCAAAGACGATCAGCCCGGAGATGTTCAAGTCGAACTATGCCGACGTGTTCAAGGGCGACAGCCGCTGGAACCAGATCAAATCGCCCGAAGACAAGTTGTTCGATTGGGACGGCGACTCGACCTATATCAAGAACCCGCCGTACTTCGAAGGCATGACCATGGAACTGGATACGTTTGATGACATCCATTCCGCGCGCTGCCTCGGCTTGTTCGGTGATTCGATCACCACCGATCACATTTCGCCGGCTGGCAACATCAAGAAGAGCTCTCCTGCCGGCAAGTTCCTGATCGAGCGTGGAGTCACGCCTGAGCATTTCAACTCCTACGGCTCGCGTCGCGGCAACGACGATGTCATGGTGCGCGGAACCTTCGCCAACATCCGCATCCGCAACCAGATGCTGGATGGCGTCGAAGGCGGCTTCACCGAGCATGTGCCGAGTGGCGAGCAACTGGCCATCTATGACGCCGCAATGCGCTACAAGGAAGAAAAGACGCCGCTGATTGTCATTGCCGGCAAGGAGTACGGCAGTGGCTCATCCCGCGACTGGGCCGCAAAAGGCACCTTGCTGCTTGGCGTCAAGGCAGTCATCGCGGAAAGCTACGAGCGAATCCACCGATCAAATCTGGTCGGCATGGGTGTACTGCCTTGTCAGTTCAAACCCGGCGAAAACGCCAAGTCGATCGGGCTCGACGGTCGCGAGTCGTTTGAAATCATCGGATTGAAGGACGGAGCGGCAAGTGAAGCCAAGGTCATCGCCACGGCAAAGGATGGCAGCAAGAAGGAGTTCATGATCGATATCCTGCTGGCCACGCCCAAGGAGCGCGAGTTCTTCCGCCACGGCGGCATCCTGCCTTACGTTCTGCGCCAACTGGCCAAATCCGGCAAGGCCGCGTAAGTCTCATGGAAACGAGTTGCCGGATGGCTTCGACGCCATCCGGCAAATCCCGTCAACAGCCTGTCAGAGCGCTCGCTCCCACTGCGCATTGACACAGATCCATTCGCCATCCTGCTTGCGCCAACCGCTTTCGATCCGATAGATCGCTCCGCGTTCTGGAATCCAGCGGCCACTTCCCCCGGAGAGTGTTGCGGTCACCTTGACCGTCGCGTGGTTGCCCTGGAGTTCGACATCGGTCGAGGCGAGGGTGACGCCAATCCGGGCATTGGCAAGGACCTGTGCGCGAAGCAGGTTGTGCAAGGCTTGTCGATCAAGCTGCCCGTCGGCGCCAGTGAAATCCTCGCCGATGTACTGCATGAAGTCCCTTGGCTTTGCGGACTCCATGGCCAACTGCATGTCCTCCAGCGCAGCACGGATGCGCTGCTCGTCGGAAGGTCGCTTGCAGGCGCTGATCAGCAGAAGCGTGGAAAGAATCATGAGCAACGCCACGATTGCAGCCGGCCGCAGGTGGGGATTCGTGCTCATTCGCAGCGTGGCGGGTATTCTCACAACCAGTCTCCTCAATTTGAGTACCATTGATGGCGCAAGCCCGATTAAGGCGTCGCGCCTTGCTGCAACGTCATCGCGTGTGGTGGAATCAAACCCTGCGCTTCCGTACGGTTGACCCGTCACCTATCAATTTGGCCACCGCGCAGGCGGCAATGGCCTGGAGTGAAACATGTCCGAGATCAATGATCGACCATGGTTGGCAGGCTACCCCAAAGGCGTTCCGGCCGAAATTGACGTCAATGAGTTCGAATCGATTTCGGTCCTGTTTGACACCTGCTTCGAGCGTTTTCGCCATCGCCCAGCGTTTACCAACATGGGCCGCACGATCAGCTATGACGAACTGGATACGCTGAGCCGGCAATTTGCCTGCTTCCTGCTCAACGACCTGAAGTTCGTCAAGGGCGATCGCATTGCGATGATGATGCCGAATGTCCTGCAGTACCCGATCGCCATCGCTGGCGCGCTGCGTGCAGGCATGGTCGTCGTCAACACCAACCCGATGTACACGGCACGTGAACTCACCCATCAGCTTGAGGATTCGGGTGCGAAGGCGATTATTGTCCTCGACAACTTTGCCCATACCGTTGCCAGTGTCATCGCAAAGACCCCAGTCAAGCACATCATCACCACCGGTCTTGGCGACATGCTCGGCTTTCCGAAAAGCATGATCACCAATTTCGTCGTTCGCCACGTCAAGAAGATGGTGCCTGCGTTTTCGATTGACGGCGCAATCCGCTTCAACGACGCGCTGCGACGTGGTGCCGGCCAGACTTTGACCAAACCGGAAATTTCGTCCTCGGATATCGCCTTCCTCCAGTACACCGGCGGTACAACGGGCGTTGCCAAGGGCGCGATGCTGACCCACCGGAACATGATCGCCAACATGCAGCAAGCCAGCGCCTGGATAGGGACCGGCTTGCGTGAAGGCGAAGAAGCCATTATTACAGCCTTGCCGCTTTATCATATTTTCGCACTGACCGCGAATTGCCTGACCTTCATGAAGCTTGGCGGATTGAATATCCTGATCACCAATCCGCGTGACATGGCTGGCTTTGTCGCTGAAATGGGCCGCGTTCGCTATACCGCGATCACCGGTGTCAACACCTTGTTCAACGGGCTGCTGAATACGCCCGGATTCGACAAGCTCGATTTTTCCAATCTGCGCATGACCCTGGGCGGCGGCATGGCCGTGCAACGCGCCGTGGCCGAGCGCTGGAAGAAAATAACTGGTTGCACTCTGGCAGAAGCCTACGGATTGACCGAAACCTCGCCGGCCGTCTGCATCAATCCGCCGGATCTCGAAAACTTCAACGGCTCGATCGGCTTGCCGGTCCCGTCAACCGACGTTTCCATCCGCGACGACGATGGAAAGACCCTGCCGCCCGGAGAAATCGGCGAACTGTGCGTGCTCGGCCCGCAAGTCATGAAAGGCTACTGGAATCGCCCCGGGGAGACGGCAAAGATAATCGACGCTGATGGCTGGCTGCATACCGGCGATATCGCGCGCATGGACGAAAAAGGCTTTTTCTATATCGTCGACCGCAAGAAAGACATGATTCTGGTTTCGGGATTCAACGTCTATCCCAATGAAATCGAGGATGTCGTCGCATTGATGCCAGGCGTTCTCGAAGTGGCCGCAATCGGTGTCCCGGACGAGAAGTCGGGCGAAGCAGTCAAACTGGTTATCGTGAAAAAGGATCCAGACTTGACTGAGGACGCGATTCGCAAGCACTGCCGCACAGAGTTGACCGGATACAAGCAACCCCGGCACATTGAATTCCGCGACTCACTACCGAAAAGCAATGTCGGCAAGATCTTGCGACGCGAGCTACGCGACGCTCACTAGTGCTGAAGCCTCCGCGCGGCGGAGGCTTCGCCTTGCAACCTCAACGCTTCTGGACGGACTTGGCCGGACGCTCAAGATCATCGGCATACTGACCGAGAAGTCCCCACAATGCGTGCTCTTTTTCCTCGGGGATACTCGTGAAGGCGAATGCCAGCCGGGTTGCCGTCAGGCGAGTAACCCGGGCTTCAAGGTGGATGTGCAGATCGTCACCGACGAGCAGGTCGAGCACGCACTGCTCTCCTGCCTTGGCGCCCCATTCGTCGGGGCGCAAGACAAGAATGCCGGTCGATGAAATATTCTCGACCTCGGTAACCCAGGACAACGGGCCCATGCTGATCAAGACGATCGAACGAATCGGCATTCGCGCATGGCGTAGAAGTTGCCCCCTGCCATTGAAATTCATCATTTCCCCCTTGTGGCTTGCTGGATCGCCGAAGCGAACCCGTTCTCTCGCCCGATCCTTTGCAAGAAGAATTTCCTGATCACACGATTGCTGCTCAAAATATAGTGCATGAATCAGGCCAAGCATGAGCCATGCTGCAGCGCCCTGGAATAGAAAGCCACCATTGGAACGGACAAAGTGTGACTCGATTCTCACACTGAGACAAATTTCCCCCGCTGCAAGCCCCCCCTGCGGCAGCAAAAATCTTCGCTGGCAGTCCCATTGAAGAGTCGCGAAGATATCGTTGTTCGCTGTCTCGTCACGCCCTGGCGCGCCGCAAAGGTTTTCCGGGGCACGAGACAGATCTGTCTCCCAAGCGAAATCCATATATGCAAGAATCAAGCGAAAGGATCCGCTTTGTCTCGCTAGCCAACCACCACTGTCCCCGTTTCTGCCGTATCGTCGCTACTCGCTTGAAAAAGCCGTAACACGTCAGGTCATCGCCGCAGGAAAAATGGAGCAACCATCCAGATCACAGGTTTCTGCCCAGGTGCGTTGCTTGCATTTGCAGAAACACCCACAACGCCACCACAAGGATCAGCAATGAAACATCCCGATTCAGGTCAAATCCTCTCTCTGCTGCAGCAGTTTCTTGCAGAAAAATTCGATATCCCCAGCGAGAAAGCCGGCATTGAAACTCCATTGCTTGATCTCGGCCTTGATTCGATGCTTATCCTCGATGTGTTGCTGGAAGTCGAAGATCAGCTCGGGGTCAAGCTGGACGATCTGGCCATTCCTCGAAACGCGACGCTTGGCGACGTCGTCAACGTGATTCAGCGCAATCTGGAAAAAGCGGAATGAACATGGCCAGACAGGATGTCGTAATTACCGGCATGGGCGTGATATCACCGATCGGGCAATCCATCGCCGAGTTGCATCGCAGCGTTCTCGACAATCGTTCCGGGATTCAGCTCTGGGAGTCCGCTTTGCTGTCGAAAGGCGTTCCGGCGGGAATCATCGCGGATGATTTCAGCAGTCAATTCAGCAAGATCGAACTCCCGTACATGGATCGTTGCAGCCAGATCGCAATTCTGGCGGCCGAACAAGCCATGCAGGATGCGGGGATCGATCGATTCGAGTCCTACGCGCAGCGCGCCGGCCTTTATTACGGATCAGTCGGTGGTGGCGTGCAGACTGAACATGAGTGGGTCAGACAGTTTCACGTCAATCATGTGGAAGTTTCCAAACCCTTCACGATCATGGCCAGCATGCTGAATGCGGCTCCCGCGCTTATTTCGATCCGGCACAAGATTCTCGGGCCGGTCGTTACCAACAGCAGCGCCTGTTCGTCGTCCGGTGCCGCGATTGGCGAAGCCTGTCGCGCCATTCGGGATGGTTACCTGGATATTGCCCTGGTCGGTGGTGCAGAAGCCGCGCTCAGCCCCACCTTCATTTCCCTCTGGGGCGGCTTGCGCGCGCTGGCGAGCGTCGACGCCGACGATGTCACGCGCAGTTGCCGTCCTTTTTCGATTGATCGCAGCGGCCTTGTAGTCAGCGAGGGCTCGGTCTTCCTGGTTGTCGAGTCACGCGCGCACGCTGAGCAGCGAGGTGCAAACTGCTACGCGAAGCTTTCCGGCTATGGTATTGCCTCCGATGGTCATCACATTGGCTCACCGAATGCGCTTGGACAGGCCGCCGCACTTCGAGCCGCTCTGGCCGATGCCACGCTTGCACCCGAGCAGATCGACTACTACAACGCCCATGCAACCGCTACGCGCGGTGGTGATCCGATCGAGGCAGCAGCCATCCGCGAGGTCTTTGGTGACTCTACCGAGCGCCTGCCAGTGAGTTCGACCAAGGGCATCCACGGCCATTTGCTTGGTGCGGCCAGTGCCATCGAACTCGCCATCTGCGTACTCGCCGTCTGCGATTCATTTCTCCCCGCCACTGCACATCTGGTCGAGCCCGACCCGGAATGCGGCCTTCAGCATGTAGCCGGGAAACCAGTACCCGGTCACGCCCTCGAGCACGCGATGTCGCTATCTGCCGGGTTTGGTGGGACAAATGTCGCCTTGGCAGTTTCGAAAGAACACGATCTACCCAGAAGAACTCTTCCAGCGGAGAGTTCCGTCAACCGGGTGCCTCAGTAGGGGCACTCATAAATGCAGGAGAGTGTCATGAATGCCGTCCACGTCCTTCCGCAGTTTCCATCGACCCGTCATGTTGAAACCCGCTTCGATGCAAATGCGAACAATACCCTCTGGTTGACTCTGCCGAAATCGATCGATGGCAGTGCACCGTATTTTTCTCCGGCGCTACTGGAAGACTTGATGAGCGTATTGGGCCAGATGAAGGAGCACGGTGTCAGTTGGCCATGGAACGGCTTCTTGAAGCCGATTCACTACACCGTAATGAAGTCGGCACATCCGGATTTCTTCAGTCTGGGCGGTGATCTCGCCTATTTCCACGATTGCATCAATCGCCGTGACAGCGAAGCCCTGCGCAACTACTCGCTTGGTTGCGCCGACATGATTCATGACTGGTCTTCGATGCTTGGTACCGAGGCAACCAGCATTGCGCTGGTTCAAGGCCGTGCCCTTGGCGGCGGCTTTGAAGCTGCGCTTGCTGCTGACTTGATCGTCGCCGAGGAACATGCCGAATTCGGGTTTCCAGAGATTCTTTTCGGCCTGTTTCCCTGTACCGGTGGCATGAGCCTGCTGGCTCAGCGCATTGGCGCCCGCGCGGCTGAACGCATGCTCGGTGACGGTCGCATCTACTCGGCAGCAGCCCTGAAAAAGCTTGGCGTTATCGATGAGGTGTGCCCGAAAGGACAAGGCGAGCAATTTGTCGAGAAGCTCATTTCCACGCATGCGCGCCAGCGCATGGCCCGACTGATGCTTCAGCGAAGCCGTCATCGCATTGCATCACTCGACCGCACCGAACTGCATGCGATTGTCGATGAATGGACTGAAACCGCCATGAACCTGAGCACTCAGCAATTGCGCGTGATGGAAGCGCTATTCATGATGCAACGAGGTCGCGCCGGGGTCAGCTGAGGCCAAGCCGCATTCCTTGACCTCGTTCCTCAGCGCGGCCACGGTGTCGCGCAGCGATTCGCCGAGATCGTTGATCCAGCGATCCTTTTCGCGCTCGAATTCATCGCGCGGCGCCTGCATCAGCTTGCTTGCAAGAGCGAACAATCTGAGTGCACCCACGTTCGCAGATACACCTTTGAGCGCATGTGCGGCATCACGAACGGCTCCATAGCGGTTCTCGGTGATAGCTTCGATGATTTGCTGTCCACTATGGAAAATATCCTGCTCTGCTTCCATCAACAGTGTCGGGAAGAACTGCGGGCGAGTACTGACCGACTTCAATTCATCGATTACGCCGCGATCCAATGGATTGACGACAACCGCAGCCAATGTCGGCCGGGTACGTCTCGCCTCGGCATCGCCAAGCATGACCTCTGCGGCAGGCAAATCGTTCGCGTCGACTGTTTCCTCAAGATGGGCAATTGCCTTGCGCAACTTGCCCAGCGATATGGGCTTGTACATCACGCCCGCACTACCGGCGAATTCGCGAAGCCTGGAGGCGGTAGCCTGGGTTGTATCGGCAGTCAGAAACAACGCTCGTGCGGGGTTGATTCTGCCGAATTGGTAAGTCTGCAGGAGTCGAACACCGTCCATGTCGCCAAGATTGTAGTCGAGCAAGAGCAAATCAAAATCATGATCGACCAGAATATCCAGAGCGGCCATCCCGCTCGAGCAGGTGGTCACACGATGGCCGTCGGTTTCCAGCAGTTCACGAATCAGCATCAGGTTGGTCTCGTGGTCTTCAACCACCAGAATGTGTTTCGGTACAACTGCCGATGTCTCCTGAGTGCCACTCCCGATCTCAAGATCACTGCCCTTTGCCGCGCTGCGCGCGAACGTGACGTCGAACCAGAAACGACTGCCCTGCCCCAGAGTGCTTTCAAATTCCAGTGACCCGCCCATCAACTCGACGATCTGCCGGGAAATTGCCAGACCTAGACCGGTTCCCCCATAGCGTCGACCGGCACCCTGATTGAGCTGCGCAAACGGCTCGAAGATTTCTTGTCGGAATGATTCCGGTATGCCGATACCGCTATCAGACACGTCAAAACGAATCGTGTAGTGACTCTCGGTCTGGCTCAGCAGCCTCGCCCCGAGGTGGGCTTGGCCGCGATCAGTAAACTTGACCGCATTGCTGCCAAGATTCATCAACACCCGACCCAGTTGATGGGAGTCCGATTCGATACGATCGGTAATGGCCGGATCCAGTGAAGTGCTGAAATCGATCCCCTTCTTGGCGGCTGTTGCCGCCAGCGCCTCATGGACCAGATCAAGCTGATGACGCAAATCGACTGGCGCCAAATCAAGGGAAGCTGCGCGGGCGCCAAATTTGGCCTCATCGAGCAGATTATTGATTTCGCTCAGCAACTCGCTGGAAAGACTGAGAATTGTATCGGTACGCTGGGTCACACCGCTCTGTGCAGCCTCTGCCGCCAGCAGCTCGGTCGCCGAAATGATTCCGGTCAATGGCGTGCGCAGTTCATGGCTGACCTTGGCCAGCAATTCTGATTTGGCCTGACTCTCGCGTTCGGCATGCTGGCGTGATTCACGCAGGGTCAGGATCAGCTTGCCGGCATACATCGGAACCGCCACCAGCGGCAGCAGCATGGCGACGAAAAGCGTGGGATGTACTTGCCAGTAAGGAACGCTGAGAAAGACCAGAACAAACCCGGCAATCGACGTCAGTTGGCACAAATGCATCAACGGCCGTCCCGTGCGAAAACCGAATCCAAGAATGGTAAACAAGTAAAAACCAACGATGAGCGTTCCGAACTCGTTGGTAACGACCAGCCAGGCGGACAATGCGAGCGGATCAAGAACGGCAGTAGCAACCAGAAGATTGCGCGCGGGTAACGAAGTCCGATAGCGAACCAGCCCTTGCAGGATCACCACATAGAGGCAATATCCCATCGTCAGCACGATCAAGCGCTCGGCTACGCTGTTTGGCGACATCAGGTAGAGAAAGGCCTCGATCAGCACAACCGGCACGGCAATACAGATACGCAACATGCCCTGATCAGACAGGATCTCGCGCAAGCCGGAGTCGGACTTGTCGATTGCTCCTTCAACGATATCGGGATACATCAAATGTCACTCCGCACGGACAAGTCCCTCGATGCCAATCGCATGGGTAATGCGAATGGCATTCCAGGCATCGATGCGTCCAGTTGATTGCCGGCAGGGCCTGAAGGCAGCAACTCGACGGCTTCGCAATGCAACTTACAAGCCAAGGCCTGTTGGCACCAGCTTCGCGTTCTGGATCTCGATGATGCGGGCTTCGTTGGCGAGCAGAATCCTGACGCACTCCGGATCGAACAAGGTTCCCGCGTGCTCGCGGAGATAGGCAAACGATTCCTGATTGCTCCAGGCGCGCTTGTAAGGTCGCTCGGAGGTCAAGGCATCAAATACGTCGGCGATCGCGACAATGCGAGCGATCAGTGGAATCTGCTCACCCTTGAGCCCATCGGGATAGCCACTGCCGTCCCAACGTTCATGATGACGCAAGGCGATCTGTGCCCCGGTCTGGACAAAGTGACTCTGACTGTCGCGAAGAATCTCAAATCCGATCAACGGATGTTTGCGCATCTCGGTCATCTCGTCATCGGTCAAACTGCCACGCTTGAGCAGGATTGAATCCGGGATGCCAATTTTTCCAATGTCGTGCAACGGCGCAGCAAGCGTAAGCGTCCGTACATCCTCTTCGGACATACCCATGTTCTCGGCGATCAGCTCGCAGTAACGAGCCATTCTCAACAAATGTGCTCCGGTGCCGAAATCGCGAAATTCGATGGCCTTGGCCAACCGGAACAGCATCTCGCGCTCGCGTTGCTCGATCTCCTGAACACCTTCGAGGACCTTCTGCTCAAGTGAACGCGCACGCTCCTTGACCGTTTCGCCCTGCCTGCGAATCTGCAGCAGATTCTTGCAGCGGGAGCGAAGCTCGCGTGGACGCACCGGCTTGATCAGGAAGTCGATGACGCCGGCATCCAGCGCTGCCTGACGGACCGGCTCATCGCCGACGACGCTGATCAGGATGATCGGAATATCGCGACGCGAAATCGGCCGGCGAAAGCGCCGGGCGAACTCCAGACCATCCATTTCAGGCATGCGGTAGTCGAGCAGGAGCAGATCCGTACTGTTGCTGTCTGACCAGTGCAAGGCATCCACAGGATTGCCGAAATCTGAAACCTGAACGACAGGCCCGACGCCCTCGACAATATGTCTGAGCATGGTTCGAGCTGACGGTTGATCATCGACGATCAGAACGTTCATGCCGGCCTCCTCCAACAAATAATCCTGCTAGCCCGGGCCGTACTCGGCACGGTTGTGAACCGATTCGAGTGATTCGCGGCCGTAATCCGGCCCAAAGGAAAGAAACACTCTTGCAAATCTTTCGTGTAGAAAGGCTACCACATCAGCGCACAATCAAAACGCGCCATATGTCGGTCCAAATTGGACAGCGACGCTGCCCAATGGAGCGTATCCGGTGCAGAGAACCAGGCACCTGAAAGCGTTCGGAACCTGCGATGGTCGTGACGGACGGGCTGTCAATCACAGATTCTGAACGGCAATGAAAGGCCGTGTCATTCGCCAGATATACGTTGTGGGCGCATATACGGGAACAAGAGCACATCGCGAATCGATGCAACATCCGCCAGCAGCATGATGAATCGGTCGACGCCAATTCCAAGTCCCCCCGTCGGCGGCAAACCGTACTCAAGCGCACGGATGTAGTCGGCATCAAAATGCATGGCTTCGTCATCGCCCGCGTCAAGTGCATCGACCTGGGCCTGAAAGCGTGCGGCCTGGTCCTCGGGGTCGTTCAGCTCGGAAAATCCATTGGCAAGTTCCTTGCCTCCGATGAACAGCTCGAAGCGGTCCGTAACGCCGGGCTCGCTGTCACTCTCACGCGCCAACGGCGAAACCTCGACCGGGTGTGCAGTGATGAAAGTGGGTTGAATCAAAGTCGCTTCGACCGTCGCCTCGAAAACCTCGAGCAGGATCTTGCCCCAGCCGTAACCCGGCTTGATCGCGATCTTGAGTCGGGCACAGTGCTTGGCCATGGCCTCGCGATTGCGCAGCTCTTCGCGCTTGATTTCAGGGTTGTGCTCCAGCACCGCATCATCCATGCGCCAACGCCGGAATGGCGGACCGAGGTCGATATCCCTGCCCTCCCAGGTCAATGCGCTGCGACCGAGCGTTGCTTGCGCGGTATCGCGCATCAGCGCTTCAGTGAGATCCATGATCTCGGTGTAGCTGGCATAGGCCTGATACAGCTCCAGCATCGTGAATTCGGGGTTATGTCGGGTCGAAACCCCCTCGTTGCGGAAGTTGCGATTGATTTCGTAGACACGCTCGAAGCCACCAACGACAAGACGCTTGAGATACAGCTCGGGAGCAACACGCAGATAGAGGTCCAGATCGAGCGCATTGTGGTGAGTCACGAAAGGTCGTGCCGTCGCACCACCCGGGATGACGTGCATCATCGGCGTCTCGACTTCCATGAAACGGCGAGGCTCGGATTCCAGCCATTGGCGCATGAAGCCGATGGCCCGCGAACGCAGGACGAATGCGTTGCGTGACTCCGGCGTCACGATCAGATCAACGTAGCGCTGACGATAACGCTGCTCGATATCGGCGAGACCGTGCCACTTGTCGGGAAGAGGACGCAACGACTTGGTCAGCAGGCGCAGCGAATCAACCTTGATCGACAGTTCGCCGGTGCGCGTACGCATCAGCACGCCTTCGGCACCGATGATATCGCCCGTATCCCAGCCCTTGAAAGCATCGTAGGTTTCGCCCAGGGCCGAACCTTGCAGAAACAACTGGATCTGCCCACTCATGTCCTGAATCTGCACGAAACTGGCCTTGCCCATGATCCGGCGCGCAAGAATGCGTCCGCCAATACGAACCCGCCGCGCCTGTGCGGCAAGTGCTTCGGCATCCCACTGCTCAACATCACCGAATTCCGCCTGCAGGTCACCGGCGAACGCGTCGACTCGATAGTCGTTCGGATAGGCATTGCCGATCTCACGCAACGCTTTCAGCTTCTCGCGCCGCTCGGCAACCAGCTTGTTCTCGTCTTGTGCGACGGCAGTTGCAGGAGTCGAAGAATCTGCGGGTACAGGGGAAACGCTATCGGTCATCGCTGAGGCTCGCTGGGTAGCTGCTGGTGAAAGGAACTGGCTGGACAAGTGCAGTCAAGCGTCTACGCGCTTGGCACCCGCTTCGAGGCCGGATTTCAGACTGGCTTCGATAAAATCATCGAGGTCGCCGTCAAGCACGTTCTGCGTATCAGTCCGCTCAATTCCGGTACGCAAATCCTTGATTCTGCTTTGATCGAGCACATAGTTGCGGATCTGACTGCCCCAGCCGATATCCGACTTGGTTGCTTCCAGCGCGTCGCGCTCGACATTGCGCTTCTGCACCTCGAGCTCGTACAGCTTGGCGCGCAGCATCTTCATTGCGTTGTCGCGATTGGAGTGCTGTGAGCGGCCGGTCTGGCAGGCGACCACGACGCCAGTCGGCACATGGGTGATGCGAACAGCGGATTCCGTCTTGTTGACGTGCTGGCCACCGGCGCCGGATGAGCGATAGACGTCGGTTTTCAGGTCGGCCGGATTGATGTCGATATCGATGTTGTCATCAACTTCGGGCGAAACGAAAACCGAGGTGAAGCTGGTGTGCCGGCGGTTGTCGGAATCGAACGGCGACTTGCGTACCAGACGATGCACGCCGATCTCGGTCTTCAGCCAGCCGTAGGCGTAGTCGCCTTCAACCTTGAACGTGGCGCTTTTGACTCCGGCCACATCGCCCGCCGAAACCTCCAGAATTTCGGTTTTCCAACCCTTGTCTTCGGCCCAGCGCAAGTACATGCGCAGCAGCATCTCGGCCCAATCCTGTGCTTCGGTGCCACCTGCGCCAGCCTGGATATCGACGAAGGCATTCATGCCATCCATTTCGCCGGAGAACATGCGATGGAATTCCAGCTTCTCGACGCGAGCCGTGATTGCGGCAACATCGGCTTCAACGCCGTTGATCACATCCTCGTCGTCTTCCATTTCGCCAAGTTCGAGGAGTTCGCCGGAATCCTTCAGGCTTTGGGTCAATTCGACGATGCCATTGACTACGCGCTCAAGCTGGGCGCGCTCCTTGCCAAGTTCCTGCGCATGCGCCGGATCGTCCCAGATATTCGGGTTCTCAAGTTCCAGGCTGACTTCTTCAAGGCGCTCGGACTTCGTATCGAAGTCAAAGATACCCCCGGAGCGAATCAAGGCGCTCGGTCAGGTCATCAATAGTTGCGTGTAGGGGGTTGGTCTCGATCACGGGAATGCTGCAGTGCAAGGTCGGTCGCAAAGAATAGCAAATCAGAGCCCGTGCGGGTTTGCCGCGTCAATCCAGCGCTTCGACGTGACGCAGGATCAATTGCAGCGATTCGCGCCCGTTCCACTCGTTGACATCGAGCTGATACGCCGCACGGAATGTCGCTGCTGGCGTGGCACCTGGCTCGGCATTGAACAACATGGCATCGACCACGCTGGCTTGTTTGCACAAACGCAATTTGAGTTTCCAGTGCTTCGAGCCGACCAGGCGCCAGGAGACGAGCTCGAAGTCATTCTCGAAAATCGGTTCGGCAAAGCCCTGCCCCCAGGGTCCGGCGAAGCGCAATACCCGGGCCAGGTCGAGACTGAGGTCAGCGCCACCCAGTTCGCCATCGGTCATCAGAATTGGTTCAAACAGATCGGCCGCTGCACGCTCACGCACCACGGCATCGAATTCAGCGGCAAATTCGCCAACTGAAGATTGCTCTAGGGTCAGCCCTGCAGCCATGGCATGGCCGCCAAAACGCAGGATAAGGCCGGGTTTGCGCGCATCGACTTCAGCCAGCATGTCGCGTACATGGATGCCGCGAATCGAGCGCGCCGAAGCACGCACCTCGCTGCTGCCATCTCCTGCCGGGGCACACGCAACCACGGGCCGGTGCAATCGGTCCTTGAGTCGGGATGCAACCAGGCCGACTACGCCGGGATGCCAATCCTGCTCGAACAAGGTCAGGCCGATTGGCAGTTGTGCCTGACCCTGTGCGGCGATCCAGCACGAGACCGCAGCGTCGGCTTGCTCGATCATGCTGGCCTGCAATTCACGGCGCTCGGCATTGATCGCCGACAGTCGCTCGGCCAATTCCAGTGCGTGCTGCGGATCATCGGCAAGCAGACATTCAATGCCCAGGGCCATGTCTTCCAGGCGCCCGGCCGCATTGATGCGCGGCCCGAGCGCAAACCCGAGGTCAGCAGGAATCAAGGTACGCACATCGCGACCGGAAACGCGGGCCAGAGCCTGAATGCCGGCGCAAGCTCGCTCGGAGCGAATGCGTTTCATGCCAGCATTGACGAGCACGCGGTTATTGAAATCGAGCGCGACGAGATCGGCAACCGTGCCGAGTGCGACCAGATCCAGCAGGCAACCGATATCCGGTTCGCTGCGCGCTTGCGCCACAAACCAGCCCGACTCGCGCAAATGCGCACGCAAGGCAACGAGCAGACAAAACATGACACCGACCCCGGCCAGGGCCTTGCTCGGAAAGCTATCGCCAGGCAGGTTCGGATTGACCATCGCGTTCGCCGCAGGCAACACCGGACCGGGCAGATGATGATCGGTGACCAGCACATCGATGCCGCGTGCGCGGGCCGCAGCGACGCCGGCGAGGCTGGCGACACCATTGTCGACGGTGACGATCAGATCCGGCGCGGGATCTACGAGGGTCGCGACCAGGGCGGTGGTCAGTCCATAGCCGTGAAGCTGACGGTTCGGTACGCGATAGTCGACATGATTGGCACCGAGCAGGCGCAAACCTCTGACCGCAACTGCCGTGCCGGTTGCGCCATCGCAGTCGAAGTCGCCGACGACGACAATGCGCTTGTTGTCGGCGATGGCCGCGGCCAGCAACTGACAGGCCACCTCGATGCCACCAAGTGTTGCCGGCGCAGCCATCGAAGCCAGGCGATGATCGATCTGGCAGACGTCGTCGATTCCACGCGAGGCGTAGACGCGGCGTAGAACCGGGTGCATGCCGTGCGGCCAGTCGATCTGGATTGAAGGAACCGGGCGTCGCTGCAGACGGGTCAGCATCAGCAGCGCAGTTCGCTGATCCGTCGCCAGAAGCGCAGACGATGCAAGCTCTGCAAGCGATAACGCTGACCCGATGCGAAGAGCAGGTCGGCGCCACGCACATGTCCTCGCCGCAGCGCGTTGTCGATTGTCCGCAACGAGGATTCAAGCAGGTCGTTGCGCAAACCGGTCAAATCGATCAGCAGATCACCGTTGCCGGATTCTGAAAGCTGCGCCTGCAGTGATTTCAGTTCGAGCGACTGCCGCGGAATGCCGGCAATCTGCGCCAGGCCGCGAAGCTCAAGTCCGTCGCTGAAAATCCGCTCGAATCCGCCGCGCACCGAAACCGGCAGTACGCCCGCTCCCCAGAACCACAAGCTGTTGACGCTGACCGCGCCACGCGCGGCACGCTGCGCATTGACCGGATGGTTGTGCAGGATGATTTGCGAATCGTTGAATAACTGACGCCAGCGCTTTCCCGCCGCGCCCTGGGGCAGATGCAGCTTGAGGTCATCACCCATGGCCTCGTCGGGCGAAGCACACGCAGGCAAATCCGAGCCAATGGCTGCACGCAGATACCAGCGGTTGGAAAAACGCGCATCAAGCTCAAAGCCGGCGTCACCGAACAGCGGCATCAATTCCCTGGCCAGGCCGGCTGACTCCTCATCGGTCAAACCGAGCTCGCCGCAGGCCAGCATGCGGGCGGTGACCATGTCGGCGCGCACATACGCAGGATCAGCCCGCAACCAGGCCGAATCGGCGGCATCACCAACATCGATCTGACGGCTCAATGCGGCCGCGGGCAGAGGTGAACCACCCCACGGCAAAACCTCCCGCACTGCGGCGGCGAACCCGCCTGCCCCGGGTTCAAGGCGATCAGCACGCGCGCACCATTCACTCAGACTGCCCCTGGCAACCACCTCGGAGGCGACGCAGCGGGTCCAGTCAGGCAGCAGCAGACAAACGCGGCTCATCAAGATCAGGCGCTGTAGCGAACGGCGAGGATCTCGTAATTGCGTGTGCCATTCGGCGCCTGGAACTCGAAGCTGTCGCCTTCACTCTTGCCGATCAAGGCACGGGCAAACGGCGACATCACCGAGATCAGCTTCTGCTTGATGTCGGCCTCCATGTCGCCAACGATCTGATAAGTCACCTCTTCGCCGCTGTCTTCATCGACCAGTTCAACGGTTGCGCCAAAGACGATCTTCTTGCCGGCATTGAGCTTGGTGATATCGATGACATCCGCATAGCTGAGGCCAGCCTCCAGTTCCTTGATGCGGCCTTCGGTAAATCCCTGCATCTCGCGAGCGGCATGGTATTCGGCGTTTTCCTTGAGATCGCCATGCGCGCGCGCTTCGGCGATGGCCTGGATGATGCGCGGGCGATCTTCCGTTTTGAGTCGATCAAGTTCGGCGCGCAAACGGATGGCGCCTTGCTGGGTCATGGGAGCTCGGTTCATACGGTCAATTCTCTATGCAGTTCCTGCAGGCTCAAGACGCTCTCGCTATCACGGAAATCCAGTGAATGAAGCAAGGCACGTGCGCCCGAAATGGTAGTCGAATACGTAACCCGTTGCTGCAGGGCCTGGCGCCGGATCGAGAAAGAATCCGCGATGGCCTGCTTGCCTTCCGTGGTGTTGACGATGAATACGATCTCACGGTTCTTGATCAGGTCGACGATGTGCGGCCGACCCTCGATGACCTTGTTGATGCGCTCGCAGACGATGCCGTGATCGCTGAGCCAGGCACAGGTACCGCTGGTTGCGACCAGACTGAAGCCGCGACGCAGCAAATCCTCGGCGACTGCAAGCAGACGTGACTTGTCCGAATCACGCACCGACAGAAATGCCTTGCCAACCGAAGGCGGCATGATTCCGGCCGCCTCGTGGGCACGCGCAAAGGCTTCACCGAAACTGCGACCAACGCCCATGACTTCACCGGTCGAACGCATTTCCGGTCCGAGAATCGGATCGACATTCTGAAACTTGAGGAACGGGAAAATCGCTTCCTTGACCGAGTAATAATCCGGCACCAGCTCGCGCGTCATGCCTTGATCGGCAAGACTGCGACCGACCATGCAGCGCGCTGCGATCTTGGCCAGCGGCACACCGGTCGCCTTGGACACGAACGGCACCGTGCGCGAAGCGCGTGGATTGACTTCGAGGACAAAAATCGAATCACCCTGAACTGCAAACTGGGTATTCATCAATCCGATGACCTTGAGTTCGCGGGCCATGAGAGTGACCTGTTCGCGCAAACGAGCCTGCAATTCGGCACTCAGTGAGTACGGTGGCAGTGAACACGAGGAGTCGCCCGAATGCACGCCAGCTTCCTCGATGTGTTCCATGACGCCACCGATCAACACGTTGCCTTCGGCATCGGCGACCAGATCGACATCGATCTCGGTGGCGTGATCGAGGAAGCGATCAAGCAACACGGGTGAGTCGTTGGAAACCTTGACCGCATCGCGCACATAACGCGACAGGTCCTCATCATCGTGCACGACTTCCATCGCTCGCCCGCCGAGCACATAACTCGGTCGCACGACCAGCGGATAGCCGATTTCGCGAGCCAGTGCCAACGCTTCGTCGGCGTTGCGGGCCGTACGATTCGGTGGCTGGGCGAGGTTGAGTTTGATGATCATCTTCTGGAAGCGTTCACGATCCTCGGCCAGATCAATCGAGTCCGGCGAGGTGCCGATGATCGGCGCCCCTGCCGCCTCGAGCGCTCGCGCAAGCTTGAGCGGCGTCTGTCCGCCGTACTGCACGATGACGCCCTTGGGCTTTTCCTTGTCGATGATCTCCAGAACATCTTCGAGCGTCAGTGATTCGAAATACAGGCGATCCGACGTGTCGTAATCCGTCGAAACCGTTTCCGGATTGCAATTGACCATGATGGTTTCGTAGCCATCCTCGCGCAGCGCAAGGGCGGCGTGAACGCAGCAATAGTCGAATTCGATACCCTGACCGATACGATTCGGGCCACCGCCGAGGACCATGATCTTGTCCCGCGTTGTCGGTTCGGCTTCGCACTCTTCCTCATAGGTCGAATACAGATAAGCCGTCGTCGTCGCAAATTCGGCGGCACAGGAGTCCACGCGCTTGTAGACCGGGCGCACCTTGAATGCCCAGCGCAGATGGCGCACGGCGTTCTCGTCGGTATCGAGCAATTCGGCCAGGCGTGAATCCGAGAATCCCTTGCGCTTGAGCGCACACATGCGCTCGGCATCAATCGCCTGAAGGCCTTGTTCGCCGACTTCCCCCTCAATCTCGATCAACTCCTTGATCTGATCAAGAAACCAGGGGTCGATATGAGTCAGATTGTACATTTCCTCAAGTGAAAGCCCGGTGCGAAAACCATCGCCGATGTAGAGCAGACGTTCCGGTCCCGGCTCGCGCAGCTCACGCTTGAGCGTGGTCATGCCGATTTCGTTCGAGGTGTCGAGCTCCATCGGGCTCAAGCCGTTCTTGCCGGTTTCAAGCCCGCGCAGCGCCTTTTGCAATGACTCCTGGAAAGTGCGCCCGATCGCCATGACTTCGCCGACCGATTTCATTTGCGTGGTCAGGCGTGAATCGGCGGCCGGAAATTTCTCGAAGGCGAAGCGCGGAATCTTGGTCACGACATAGTCGATCGATGGCTCGAACGAAGCCGGAGTCTGGCCACCGGTGATTTCGTTGCGCAGTTCGTCCAGGGTATAGCCGACGGCAAGCTTGGCCGCGACCTTGGCAATCGGGAACCCGGTGGCCTTGGAGGCCAGTGCCGATGAGCGCGATACGCGCGGATTCATCTCGATGACGACAACCCGGCCATCTGCGGGATTGATGCCAAACTGGACATTGGAACCGCCGGTATCGACACCAATCTTGCGCAGCACGGCGATCGAAGCGTCGCGCAGACGCTGATATTCCTTGTCGGTCAGGGTCTGTGCCGGAGCCACCGTGATCGAATCGCCGGTATGCACGCCCATGGGGTCAACGTTCTCGATTGCACAGACGATGATGCAGTTGTCCGCGGTGTCGCGAACCACTTCCATCTCGAATTCCTTCCAGCCAAGTACCGATTCTTCAATCAGCACCTCGTTGGTCGGCGAAAGCTCGATGCCGCGAGTGACAATCTCCTCGAACTCTTCGCGGTTGTAGGCGATGCCGCCACCCGAACCCCCCAGGGTGAAACTGGGCCGGATGATGGTCGGATAGCCAACATTGAGCTGTGCCTCCAGCGCATGCTCGAGAGTGCGCACGACCTCCGCCTTTGGACAATCCAGTCCGATCTCGCCCATGGCGACGCGAAACAACTCGCGATCCTCGGCCATGCGGATGGCCTTGCGTGAGGCTCCAATCAGTTCAACATTGTGCTTTTCGAGCACGCCCCGATCGGCCAGATCCAGCGCACAGTTGAGCGCAGTCTGGCCACCCATGGTCGGCAGCAGGGCATCGGGCTTTTCCTTGGCGATGATCTTCTCGACCATGCGCGCATTGATCGGCTCGATATAGACCGCATCCGCGGTTTCCGGATCCGTCATGATCGTCGCCGGGTTCGAATTGACCAGGACGACACGGTAGCCCTCATCCTTGAGCGCCTTGCAGGCTTGTGCGCCTGAATAGTCGAATTCGCAGGCCTGACCGATGACGATCGGCCCTGCGCCAATGACCAGGATGGTGCGTATATCAGTTCTTTTTGGCACCGGGCTTACCTTCGTGCGGAGAAGTTTCGTTGGAGAAAAGCGGATCGGCAGGTGCAATTTCGAGCATCACCTTGCGAATCGTGTCGCGCGGAATGGACAACTCGATCGAACCCTGATCCGCTCCGAGCTTCACGCTGATGCCGACCGTGGTATAGCGCTGCAACGTGCCACTCCGGGTCGTGTCGTTGGTTGTCTGGATAACCAACCGACTGCCGATCTTGTTTTCCAGCGCGCTGTATTCGACTTCGCGCAAGCTGTGCTTTGCGGCCTTGCCATCAGCATGTCCGTCACTGCTGACCGGAGTGGCGGCCTGCGCACTTGGAATCAACAGGCCAATCAGGGTTGCAAGCAATACCTGGGCAATCAAATGTGGATTGTTCATGCCATTACGCCGCGGCAGACGCGTGCGCCTCCATCAGTTGAATGAATCGATCAAACAAGGGAGCCACATCTTGCGGCCCGGGACTGGCTTCCGGATGCCCCTGAAATCCGAATGCCGGTGCATCGACAAGCTCGATCCCCTGCAGCGAGCCATCAAACAGCGAACGATGGGTCGCCTTGACCGTATCGGGCAAACTCGACTCATCGATTGAAAAGCCATGGTTCTGGCTGGAAATCATCACGCGCCCCGTGCCGAGGTCAATAACGGGATGGTTGGCACCATGATGGCCAAATTTCATTTTCTGTGTGCGCGCACCGAGTGCCAATCCGAGCAACTGATGTCCAAGGCAGATGCCGAAGACCGGAATGCGCGCATCGACGAACTCGCGAATCGCCGCAATTGCGTAATCACAGGGTTCCGGGTCACCAGGACCATTGGAAAGAAACACGCCATCGGGCTTCAGCGCGAGCACTTCACTGGCCGGTGTCTGCGCCGGCACCACGGTGATTTCACATCCGCGATCAACGAGCAGGCGCAAGATGTTCTGTTTGACGCCGAAATCATAGGCAACCACGCGAAACCTTGCCGCCGTCAAACGTGCGCTACCCAAATCCAGATCGTGGCTACCGGCAGACCAGGGGCGCGACGTCTCGGCACTGACGACTTTGGCCAGATCCAGGCCGGCAAGGCCGGCAAACCCGCGCGCCGTGGCCAGTGCCGTTTCGTCGGATATCCCGGTACCGGCCATGATGCAACCACTCTGGGCTCCGCTTTCGCGCAGAATTCGGGTCAGGCGACGCGTATCAATATCGGCAATGGCGACCACGTTGTTGCGCTTCAGATAGGTATCCAGTGATTCTTCGCTGCGCCAGCTACTGGCCAGTCGCGGCAAATCCCGGATGACAAGCCCGGCAACCTGCACACGATCCGATTCGACATCCTCGGCGTTGCAGCCGGTATTGCCGATATGCGGATAAGTCAGGGTGACGATCTGTTGGGCGTATGAAGGGTCTGTCAGGATTTCCTGATAACCGCTCATCGCCGTATTGAAAACCACTTCGCCGTGGCTGCTGCCGTCGACGCCAATGGATCGGCCACGAAACAGACTACCGTCGGCGAGGGCAAGGATGGCTTGTTGAGACATACGTTCGCCTGGTTGGGGCCATTCAACTGAATCCAGGGCATGGATGCAGCAGAACCTGCGGGCTGGCGGGAACCAGTCCGTGGTTAGGCAAGTTGGGATCGAGGCGAGGAGGAATGATAGGCATCGGCCGCTGCTCTGTCCACCTTCGCATTCCGGATACCCTTAAAATGGAGAGCAATTGCTGGCCCACACTGGTCTGTTTCGTGCGAATGCTCAGGCTGGAAGTTCTTGATCGCCCTGGCAACAGGGCTCAAAAGGAACCGTTCGCGTTCCTTGTTGCCGCTGGCGTGCTCGATGATTCTGCCCGCGCCCGCCTTGCCGTTGATTTTCCACGCTATACGAGCGCAGGTTTTTTCCCCCACGAACCTGACGATTGTGGCCCTTCCGTCAACGCCCTGATTGCCGAACTGACCGCCCCGGTCTTTGCCCACGTCGTCGGAATGAAACTCGGCATTGATTCGCTGGAAACATTTCCGACCCTGGTCACAATCTGTCGGATGCTGAACAAGCGGCATGGCACGATCCACACCGACAGCCAATCCAAGATTGCAACCGCCCTGCTCTATCTCAACGAAACCTGGCCAGATACCAGTGCTGGCTGCCTGCGCTTCCTGCAGCGGGCAGACAGCATCGATGATCAGTAGGGCAACGCTGATCAAGTGGCCCAACCGTCATGGCATTCAGAAGGTTCGCCGGTCGTGCTGCGTGGCGAAGTGAAGGCTGGTTGCCTTGACGATCCGCGCGGTGCGGCTGGCGGACCTTCTGGATGCCACCTGTTTCAACAAAAACAATCGGTTAGGCGACACCTGTCTGCGCGCAGCTCTTTGTTGCGCTGGCTTGAAGCACGGCCAGTGCATCTACGCCAGCGCGCCGCGATCTGCACGCAGACAGGTGTCGTGACGATTGCGCCACTTGATCAACGTTGCCCTAGGCCCTGAAATACGCCCGCTGTACGGTAATCTGGCCGCATTCCGGCGTAGTGAGCATTCGTTTCATGGCCATCTGCCATACGAAGGTGAGCGCCGGGTCATTCAGGTTGCCTGGTTGATCAGTGAACAGGAGAAGCTTCGCAAGACTCAACGCGGTAAACTTTCGCGCTTGTTCAAGAAACTGTTCGGTGCCATCGATCACAGGATCGGCGCAGGACGCAAGGATGATGCAGCGCATCTCGACTGATCCGGACCCGACCATGAAGAACCTGTTCTCCAGCCTCATCACCCTGATTGCGATGCTCGCCGTCGCCCCTGCTTTCGCCCGTCATGGCGAGGCCCCATGGAGCATCGGGAATGCGGCCAAGGCCGGGTTTTCAGTTCCTCTGGCAAGCCTGCCCGAGATCGATGCGGCTGCCTTGCGGGATCTGGACGATGCCAAGCTGCAACAGGTCGGTGTCATGCACGACAAGCGCCTGGCCATTGCCGCAGGCAATACGGTTTCTTTCAATCCGCTCAGCAGCGGTCAGTGGCAGGTGCTTGCCGATGGCGGTTCGCTGTGGCGCCTGCGCGTACGGGTTCCCGGAGCCACCGATCTGCACCTGGGCTTTGAAAGCGGCAGCTTGCCGGCTGATGCCTCGCTTTGGGTGATCGGCGCCGATGACTATTACGAAGGCCCGTACGACGCCGCTGACGCCATGCCCTTGTGGATACCGATGGTTCCCGGTGACAGCGCCATGGTCGAAATCCGGTTGCCCGCCGGTTCGGCGATCGAGACCGCGCTGCCGAGCCTGACCCATGTTGGCGCGGGCTACCGTGATCTTTTCAACCCGATCAGCAAGAACGGCAATCCGAACGGGTCAGGTGCCTGCAACGTCAATGTCGTCTGCCCGCTTGGCCAGCCCTACTCCGATGAACAGCGTGCCGTTGCCTATTACGAGTTTCGTGTCGTCGGCGACAATAGTACCTATCTGTGCACAGCGACCCTGCTCAACGATGTTCCCGGTGATCGCAAGAACTATGTGCTGACCGCCGCGCACTGCGTATCCACCCAATCGGAAGCAACCAGCATGCGCGTGTACTGGAACTATCAATCCACCGACTGCGCGATAACCAGGGGCTGGTCGTTCGCGCAGAATCAAACCGGCGCGACCTTGCGCGCCACGCGCGCCGACGCCGATTTCACCCTCGTTGAACTGAACCAGACGCCAGATCCGGGCTGGAATCTTTTTCATGCCGGCTGGGATGCGGACGGCATTGCTCCGTCGGCCAGCATCGGCTTGCACCACCCGAGTGGCGATGTCGCCAAGGTCGACAACAGCCCGACTGCACCACGCTCCACCTACAACTGCATCGGAACCGGAAGTTTCGGGACCGATTCGCATTGGATGACCGGCCCCTATGATCAGGGCACTACCGAAGGCGGCTCGTCGGGATCCGGATTGTTTATCCCGTCCAGCGACAGCAGCGGCCATGGGCGTCGCCTGATCGGCGTACTTTCCGGCGGCAATGCCGCTTGCTCACTTGCCCAGCCTACCCAGCCCGACAATGGCACGGATTGCTATGGAAAATTCTCGGCGGCATGGAACAGCCCCTCGCCGTCAAGTCGTCTGCGCGACTGGCTCGATCCGCAATCGAGCGGAACCAAGAGCGTCGCCGGTATCGACAACAACCCACCAACGACTGCGCCGCTTGATTCAGTCCTGGCGACGCGCATCGCGGCAGATCGCCAGGCGGTACCATTGCGTGCAGTCGGTCGCGGGCCGGCAGGTCATACCGCACCTTACAACCCGCTTCAGCGAACAAACTGATCAGAGGCCGAGCATGTCAGCCATGCTGTAGCGTCCTGGCACTTGCCGCGACAACCAGCAGGCTGCGGTCAGCGCGCCCTTGGCAAAGATGGCGCGATCAGTAGCGCGGTGGATGAGTTCAACGCGCTCGCCGAATCCGGCCAGACGCACCTCATGTTCACCGACGATATCGCCTCCGCGACTGACCGAGTAGCCAATCGTTCCGACGTCGCGTCGCCCATTGCGATCCAGATCCGGATCGGGCGCATCAACACCGCGAGCCTCGCCAGCGCGACGCCCGAGCGTCAATGCGGTTCCCGAAGGTGCATCGAGCTTGTGCCGATGGTGCGATTCAATGATTTCGCAATCCCAATCCGGCAACAAGCGCGCGGCTTCACCGACCAGATGCTCGAGTACGGCAACGCCGACACTGAAATTGGCCGCCCACATCAGTGGAATCCGGCGCGCCGCTTGATCCAGCGCTTCGATCTGGGACGGATCAAGTCCGGTTGAACCGCTGACGAAGGCGATGTTGCGTGTCAGCGCAAGTTCCAGCGCGGCATCAAAACCGGAACTGGCGGAAAAATCGATCAGCACATCGGCAATGACAGACTCAGGCAAGCGCGTCGCATAGTTCGGCGCACCCGCGGTCGGTGTCGGGCGATTTTCAAGTTCGCTTCCCGGGCGAATCAGAGTGGCAACCAGTGAAACATCATCGCGCTCGGCGATGACGCTCGACAAGGCCTTGCCCATGCGCCCTGCGGCACCACTGATGACAATCCGGATCGATTCGCTCATTGCTGCGATTCCGTGATGCGATTGGAGAGTCCCAGAGTAAACCGAACCAGCGCGAATGACCCAACGATTACGACGTGACGCGATCCCAGAATTGCTTGACCCCATCGAGGAAGCTGCGATTTCGTGGAGAGTGGGTTTGCGCATTCTCACCGACGAAGGTGGTCTCGAGCTCTTCGATCAGTTCGCGTTGACGTGCGGTCAATTTCACCGGAGTTTCGAGGACGACACGGCACAACAAATCGCCGGCACGCCCGCTGCGAACCGATTTGACGCCCTTGCCGCGCAAGCGGAACAGCTTGCCGGTCTGGGTTTCGCTCGGAATCGTGATTTGCGCCTCGCCGCCGAGGGTTGGTACGGCGATCTCGGCACCGAGTGCTGCCTGGGCAAAGCGGATCGGAATCTCGCAATAAAGGTCGTCACCCTCGCGAGTGAAAATGTCATGCTCGCGAACCCGCACCTCGACGTACAGATCACCGGGAACGGTTCCTGCAGGTCCCGCTTCACCCTGCCCGCTCAAGCGAATGCGATCACCGTTGTCGACGCCGGCCGGAATCTTCACTTCAAGACTGCGTTCATCGTTGACCCGGCCATCGCCCCGGCAGGTGCGGCACGGGTTGGCCACGGTCTTGCCGCTGCCTGCGCAATGCGGGCAGGTCTGCTGAACCGAGAAGATGCCGTTCTGCATGCGCACGCGACCATGCCCGCGACAGGTATCACAAGTTGCGGTCTTGCCATCTTCCGAACCACTACCCTGGCAATCCTCACAGGCAACCAGAGTCGGAACGTCGATCTTCTTTTCGACGCCGAAAACGGCCTCTTCGAGATCAAGCTCCATCAGATAGCGCAGATCCGATCCGCGCTGCGGACGCCTGCGACCGGCTCCACCCATGCCGAAAATATCGCTGAAGATGTCACCGAAGATGTCACCGACATCGCCATTGAAGCCACCACGCCCGCCCATGCCGTTTTCGAACGCAGCGTGTCCATGTTGATCATAGGCCGCGCGCTTTTGCGCATCGCTGAGGACTTCGTAAGCCTCCTTGGCTTCCTTGAACCGCTCCTGTGCCTCGGGATCATCCGGACAGCGATCCGGATGACACTTCATGGCAAGGCGGCGGAAGGATTTCTTGATCGCCTCGTCCGTGGCGGTGCGGTCGATCGAGAGGACTTCGTAGTAGCAGCGTTTTGTGGTCATGGTCAGAACAGCAATCGAGATCAATGTGGCTCAAGAAACGTGAAGGGCGGAACGGCGAGCGGCAATCAGTAGCCGTTCACCGTTCCGCCCTGCCACACGTACTTACTTTTCTTCGTCTTTCACTTCGGTGAATTCGGCATCGACCACATCCTCTGGCTGACCCGGACCGGCGTGCGCGCTTTCATCGGCATTCGCCTGCGCTCCGGCCGAAGCCGCTGCAGCGTGCAAGGTCTGGGCAACTTCCTCGACGCGGCTGATCTTGGCCTCGATCTGCGCCTTGTCATCACCCTTCATGGCCTTGTCGAGATCCGACAGGGCTTCCTCGATTCCACCCATTTGCTCGGGCGGCACCTTGCCACCATGCTCCTTGAGCGCGGAACGCGTCGAATGAAGCAGTTGATCCGCCTTGTTGCGAGTCGTGACCAATTCCTGGAAACGCTTGTCTTCCTCGCGATTGACCTCGGCATCTTCGACCATGCGCTTGATTTCATCATCGGACAGGCCTGAACCGGCCTTGATCTCGACGCGCTGCTCCTTGCCGGTCTTCTTGTCCTTGGCCGACACATGCAGGATACCGTTGGCATCGATGTCGAAGGTGACTTCCACCTGCGGCATGCCTCGCGGCGCCGCGTCGATATCAGTCAGATCGAACTTGGCCAGCGACTTGTTGAAGCGAGCCTGATCGCGCTCACCCTGCAGGACATGCACGGTTACCGCGCTCTGATTGTCTTCGGCAGTCGAAAAGACCTGAGAAGCCTTGGTCGGAATCGTCGTGTTCTTCTCGATCAGCTTGGTGAATACACCACCGAGCGTTTCGATTCCGAGCGACAACGGCGTCACGTCAAGCAACAACACATCCTTGACCGTGCCCGAGAGCACGCCACCCTGGACGGCAGCGCCAATGGCGACAGCCTCGTCGGGGTTGACGTCCTTGCGCGGCTCCTGGCCGAAGAAATTCTTGACCGCTTCCTGCACCTTGGGCATGCGCGTCTGACCACCGACGAGAATGACTTCGGAGATATCGCTCACCTTGAGTCCGGCATCACTGAGCGCGGTGCGGCATGGCTCGATGGTGCGCTTGACCAGATCATCGACCAGCGATTCAAGCTTGGAGCGGGTCAGGCGCATCTCCAGATGCACACCTTCGTTGTTGACCTGGGTAATGAACGGTTCGTTGATATCGGTCTGCTGACGCGAGCTGAGCTCGATCTTGGCGCGCTCGGCAGCCGAGCGCACGCGCTGCAGCTGGATCGGGTTCTTGCGCAGATCGACGCCATGCTGCTTTTCGAACTCATCAATGATGTAGTCGATGATGCGCATGTCGAAATCCTCGCCACCGAGGAAGGTATCGCCGTTGGTCGCAAGCACTTCAAACTGCTTCTCGCCATCCACTTCGGCAATCTCGATGATCGATACGTCGAAGGTGCCGCCGCCAAGATCATAGACCGCAATCTTGCGATCGCCGCCCTTCTTGTCGAGGCCATAGGCCAGAGCAGCCGCGGTCGGTTCGTTGATGATGCGCTTGACCTCGAGACCGGCAATACGGCCGGCATCCTTGGTCGCCTGACGCTGGCTGTCGTTGAAGTAGGCCGGAACCGTGATGACCGCTTCGGTCACCGTTTCACCGAGATAATCTTCGGCGGTCTTCTTCATCTTCATCAGCACCTGCGCGGAGACCTCCGGCGGCGCCATCTTCTTGCCGTCAGCCGTTTCGACCCAGGCGTCGCCATTTTCATGGCCGATGATCTTGTAGGAAACAAGATCAATATCCTTCTTCACCTCGGCATCCGAGAACTTGCGTCCAACCAGGCGCTTGACTGCCGTGAACGTGTTCTTCGGGTTGGTCACTGCGCCACGCCGGGCGCTCGCACCAACCAGGACTTCACCGTCCTTGAATGCGACGACCGACGGCGTCGTACGATCGCCCTCGGAATTCTCAATAACGCGGACCGTGCCGCCTTCCATGACCGCGACGCACGAGTTTGTCGTGCCGAGGTCGATACCGATAATCTTGCCCATTGTGTCTCTCCCGATATATCTGTTCGGCCGCTACGGCCACTGGCGCAAAAACTGGGGGTGTTGTGTCGGCTTTCAAGCGTTGCGGACAGCTAAATGCCCGGATTGTGCATTTCAAGCTCGCTTACTGGGCCACATTGACCAATGCAGGTCGTAGCAGGCGATCATTGAGCACGTAGCCTTTCTGGAAAACCGTCACCACATGATTGGATTCGACCTGGTCGGATTCAACCATGCTCATGGCTTGATGATGGTCCGCGTTGAACGGCTCACCCAAGGGGTCAATGACAACCAGGCCATTTGCGCCGACCACGCGCAACAACTCCTTGAGTGTCAGTTCGACGCCAGCATGCAATCCACTGCCTTCGCCCTTGTCCGCAGCAAGTCCGCGTTCGAGGTTGTCGATCACCGGCAACAATTCGCCAAGCAGGCGCTCATTGGCAAACTTGCGCGCCTGATCGAGATCGCGTTGCAGGCGTTTGCGCTGATTGTCGAGTTCGGCACGTTCGCGAAGAATCAGCTCGCGCATCTCGCCAAGCTTGATCTCGTAATCGGCCATCATCTGGTTCAGGGCTTCCTCGCCACTGGCCAGGGTGGATTCATCGACGATTTCCTCTTCTGCCGATTCCGGCTTGGGTTCCGTATTTTCCATGCTCGCCTCCAGTGGCGGTCGCAACCTGGGCGCTGGCCCCGGCTTCGAACAACCGCATTTCTTATGATGTCACTGCCAAAATTCAACTTCATCGCTCGATCCTGATCACGGAAATTGAGCAGACGAACGAGTCCCGCCAACCTTATGGGGGTCAGGGCAACGCTGATCAAGTGGTGCACTCACCATCAGTTGCCTGCGCGCAGATCACGGCCAGGACCCTGCACAGATAATCTGGGCTAGGACGAGCGGTTCAAGGCGCCCGAGATCAACTGGGCGGTCGTCGCAACCACGGGAATGACCCGCTCATAGGCCATCCGGGTCGGCCCGATCACGCCGAGAACGCCAAGAATGCGATTGCCCACGCCGTACGGAGCGGTGACCAGGGAATAGCCGCCGAGCGCGGCAAATCCCGATTCCTCACCGATGAAAAGGCGAACGCCCTCGGCGCGTGAGCAGCGCTCAAGCAGTTGCAGCAGGTCACGTTTGCGCTGGAAGGCATCGAACAGGTCGCGCAGCCGATCAACCTCGGACAGCTCGTTGATACCCATCAAATTGGTCTGACCCGAAACCAGCATGTCGTTGTCATCGGTCGACTGGAATGCCGCTTGGGCAACCTCGACAGCCGAGGCCAGCAGACGATTCAGTTTCGCCCCCTCTTCGCGCATCTCGCGCAGCAGGCGCTGACGGATTTCATCCAGACGCATGCCTGCGTAGTTTGAATTGAGAAAATTCGCCGTCTGTTCGAGCTCGCTGGCTGAATATGGTTGCAGGGTCTCGATCACCCGGTTCTGCACCTGACCATCGGTAAACACCAGGATTACCAGCAGGCGATTGGCGTCGAGGGGAACGAAATCGATATGACGGAACGGGAATTCATCGTGCTTGGGCACACTGACCACACCGACAAACCGGGTCAGCTCGGATAGCAAGGCGCTGGCACTGCCAAGCAGCGCCGGTGTTGCCGCGCCGGTCGGCAGTTCACGACGCAACTGCTCGACTTGCGGCTCATCGAGCGGACGCATTTCGAGCAGGCTGTCGACAAACATGCGGTAGCCCTGCGCGGTCGGAATGCGACCGGCCGAAGTATGCGGTGCCGCGACCAGACCGGCCTCCTCAAGATCGGACATGATATTGCGGATCGTCGCCGGGCTGACATCCAGGCCTGACGACTTGGCCAGCGTGCGCGAGCCGACCGGCTGGCCATCGGCGATGTATTGCGCGATCAATGTGCGCAGCAGCGAGCGCGAGCGCGCGTCCAGGGAATCAGGGTTGCCGGAGTAACTCATTCCTGCAGCATACACAGCGATGCGGGGCGGGTGATAGAAGTGTGTCTGCAGAATTCGGTCAGTCTCACCGAATGATCCCAGACTTGCGACAATGGTCAGCGACCCGGAAACTCCGGGCGGAAATTTCCAAGGGTGCTGCATGCTGCGTTCGTTATACGTCAAGGATTTCGCCATTGTCGGCGAAGTTGAAATCGCTTTTGGTCCGGGGCTCACCGTGGTCACCGGTGAAACCGGCGCCGGAAAGTCGTTGCTCGTCGACGCCTTGTTGATGCTTGCCGGCAATCGAGCCGAGAGCAGTCTGGTTCGGCATGGCTGCGAACGCGCTGAATTGTCAGCCGAGTTCGATTTGGCTCAACGCGAGGATTTGCGTGAATGGTTGCGTGAGGAAGAACTCGATGACGACAACGCCTGCCAGTTGCGCCGCGTCCTGCGCAGCGAAGGCACGTCCAGAGCCTGGATCAACGGCCGCCCGGTCACCCTGACCCAGATGAAGGCGCTCGGCGACCGCCTGATCGAGATCCATGGCCAGCACGAGCATCAGGCGCTGCTCGAACGCAGCCAGCAACTTGGTCTACTCGATGCCTTTGGCGGTCATGCCGATGCTTTGGCCGAGGTCAGGAAGACGGCAATCGCGTGGCGAACGGTGGTCGCCAGAATCAAGGATATCTCGCGCGGCGAGGATCATGCCGAGCGCATCGAATGGCTCAATCATCAGGTCAGCGAACTCGATACGCATGCATTGACCGCCGAAGCGCTGGCCGAGCTGGAGGAAAGCCACAAGCGACTGGCCAACTCCGGACAACTCCTGCAGGGCTGTGCGGGCCTGGCCGACCTGCTCGATGGCGACAGCGAGTTCAGCATCTCGCGCCTGATCGCGCGAGCGCACGGTGAGAGCCAGCGTCTGGCCATGCTCGATCCTGCGTTGACCTCATTGGGCGAACTGCTCGATGCCGCGCGTATCCATGTCGACGAGTCGGTCGATACCTTGAGCCGCTACCAGAGCTCACTGGATCTTGATCCCGAGCGCTACGCGGAAGTCGACGCCCAACTTGGCACCTTGCATGAACTCTCACGCAAGCATCGGGTGAACATGGCCGAACTGACCAGTCACGGCGAAACCTTGCGCCAGGAACTCGAATCCCTGCGCGATGCCGGCACCGAACTGGTTCGCCTCGAACGTGAACGCCGTGAACTCAAGAGTCAATACCAATCTGCCGCCAAGGAATTGAGCAAGGCGCGCCTTGCAGCGGCGAGGAAGCTCGGTGATTCGGTAACCGAGCTGTTGTCCGAGCTTGGCATGAGTGGCGGCAGGTTCCAGATTGAGCTGGAACCGACCGCCAATGAGGAACCTGAAATCCAGGGTGCCGAGCGTTGTGAGTTCATGGTCAGCGCCAACCCCGGGCAACCCGTGCGTGCGCTGCGCAAGGTCGCCTCGGGCGGTGAATTATCGCGTATCAGCCTCGCCATCGAAGTCGCGGCACTTGGTCATGACGACGTCGGCACGATGGTTTTCGATGAAGTTGATTCCGGTATCGGCGGTGCTGTCGCCGAGGTGGTCGGCCAGAAACTGCGCCGCCTCGGCAGCCAGCGCCAGGTACTTTGTGTGACCCATCTGGCCCAGGTGGCGGCGCAGGGCCACGCCCATCTGCAGGTCAGCAAATCGGCCGAAGATGACAACACGGAAACCGGCATCGAGCAGCTGAATGAGAAGTCACGCCGCGACGAGATCGCACGCATGCTGGGCGGTATCGAGATCACAAAGGAAACCCTGGCCCACGCGAAGCAGATGTTGCAGGTGGCTCAGAGCGGGGATTGAGGCACTGTCCCGATCCCGCCGATTTACTCGAAATCCGGGTTTCAGTTGAATCTGCGGTTGCGTGTCGCGGGATATGTTCGTCCCATCCCTGGGTCTCGCCCTCCGCGCTGTGGGCAAGCCGTTCGGCTGTCCAAATTCGTTCCGGACACTGCGGAGGCAGGATGCCGCAGCGAACATCGCCGATGGCGATGGCCCGAAGGGCGGAGAGCGCGCGACGACATGGATGCCGGAGGTGGAGCAACGCAGAAGCAGTTGCCGACCGTCCGGAGTCAACCGGGAGGTTTCGTCCACACCTCTCTCCGCCAGATACGAAAAAAGCCCCTTTCGGGGCTGATTTCGTATCTGGCGGAGAGAGAGGGATTCGAACCCTCGATAGAGCTATAAACCCTATACACCCTTAGCAGGGGCGCGCCTTCGACCACTCGGCCATCTCTCCGGATTTCTTGCGTTTGTTACGTGTTCGCTGACTTCCGGGTGTCAACGGGAGCCGAAGGATACCCGCAGCGGCTCATTGGGTAAAGCTCAGGATTCGCTTTCATTTCCGCTGGCGTCATCACCGGGTTCCTGCTCGCGTTTGATGCGTTGGTAGATTTCTTCGCGATGGACCGATACATCCTTGGGTGCATTGATGCCAATGCGTACCTGATTGCCTTTCACTCCGAGGACGGTAACGGTTACCTCGTCACCAATCATCAGGGTTTCCCCTACTCGGCGGGTCAAAATCAACATATGTCTGCTCCTTGAATCTTTTTCGTCTATCCGGTCTGGCTGCCAGTCACGTACTTGATCCGTACGAATCCTGGCGTCAGGTCCGGGGACCAAACCCAGCATCCCTAGCTGAATTCGCGGCCCGTTCCCCCCAGTTCGCAGCCTTCGTCCGCTGATCCAATGGCGCGCCCCGTAAACGAGACGGCCAGCGATGCGTGGGACCCGACGATACTAAGCGATGGCGTTGCATGTGCGCAATGAAACTTTGCCCGTAACCACCTGGACCAATGGCACTACCCAACCGCTTCATCGATTGACTGCGTCTTCGCTCGCTACTCCGCAAGCGCATGTCATCCGAGGCGAGCCTCAATCCATTTTGGCAATTCAGCCAGTGTGGAGGCGAGCTTGGGCGAATCCGTGCCGCCGCCCTGGGCCATGTCGGGTCGACCACCGCCCTTGCCGCCAATCGCCGCGGCAACGTGTGCAACGACCTCGCCAGCCTTGATTCGACCGAGGGCCGATCCGCCGACCGCACCCACCAGGGCAATCTTGCCATCCGCTCCAGCGGCCAGAACGATGACGCAGTCGCCAAGTCGTGGCTTGAGCGAATCGATGCCTTCTCGAAGTGCCTTGGCATCGAGACCATCGACGCGTGCAGCGAGAACCTTGATGCCTTGAATGTCGATCGCCTGATCAGCGAGATCTGCGGTCGCCGCGCTGGCTGCCTTGGCCTTGAACGACTCCAGTTCGCGCTCGAGTTTCTTCTGCCGATCAAGCAGATGACGCAGCTTGTCGATGACCTCGCTGCCCGATGCGGAAAGCAGATGTCCAATCTCGCCAAGGCGGGCCTCCTCGTCGACGACGAAGGCGGTTGCGGCAGCGCCGGTCACGGCCTCGATACGTCGAATGCCGGAGGCAACACCGCTTTCGCCAAGAATCTTGAACAAACCGATATCACCCGTGCGCGAAACATGCGTGCCGCCGCACAGTTCGGTCGAGAAATCACCCATGCGCAAGACACGGACTTCATCACCATACTTTTCGCCGAACAGCGCCATGGCACCGAATTCAATTGCGTCGTCATAGGCCATCTGGCGAATCTCGGCTTCAGCATTGGCGCGGATTTCACCGTTGACCCGTTCCTCGATCTGCCGCAGTTCCTCGACAGTAACTGGTTGAAAGTGGGAAAAATCGAAGCGCAGCCGATCGGGCGCGACCAGAGAGCCTTTCTGCGTGACATGCTCACCGAGCACCTTGCGCAAGGCCGCGTGCAGCAGATGCGTGGCGGAATGGTTGAGGACGATCTGGCAGCGACGCGAACTATCGACGCTGGCCTTTGTTTCACTTCCGACAGCCAGCGATGACGAGCCCTGCCAGCGACCGACATGGCCATGGAACGCGCCGCCGAGCTTGATCGTATCGCTGACGATGAAGCGGCCAGCCGATGTTTCGAGCGTGCCGACATCACCAACCTGGCCACCGGATTCTGCATAGAACGGCGTGCGATCGAGAATGACAATGCCTTCATCGCCGTCGGCCAGTGATTCAAGTTTTCGCCCCGCCCGGACCATGGCCAGCACGCGACCACCGCTTTCCTCGCAGGTGTCGTAGCCGGTAAACACGGTAGCCGGCAGCGCACTCGCCAGCTCGGCTGGCAACTGGCCCTTCGAACCGAATTGACTGGCCGCGCGGGCGCGTTCGCGCTGCTCGTTCATGGCCGCCTCGAAACTTGGCATGTCGATTGTTAGCCCGCGTTCGCGGGCAATGTCGGCGGTGAGATCAACCGGAAAGCCATAGGTATCGTAAAGACGAAATGCATCCACACCCGGAATGATCGATGTCGACTTGGTCGCCACTTCCTCGAAAACCTTCATGCCTTGCTCAAGGGTTTCGCCGAATCGGTCTTCCTCGGCCTTGAGCGCGCGCTCGATGAAATCGCGCTTGGCCGCAAGCTCGGGATAGGCCTGACCCATCTCGGAGTCGAGCGGACCAACCATCTTCCAGAAGAAATCGCCGCGAACGCCGAGCATCCAGCCGTGGCGCAAAGCGCGACGGATGATCCGGCGCAGCACATAGCCCCTGCCCTCGTTGGACGGCAGCACGCCATCGACGATCAGGAACGAGCAGGCGCGAATGTGATCGGCGATCACGCGCAAGGATTTGTTTTCAAGATCGGTCGTCGAAGTCAGTTCGGCGGCGGCCTTGATCAGGCTCTGGAACAGGTCGATTTCATAGTTGCTATGCGCGTTTTGCAGGATCGCGGCTAGGCGCTCAAGACCCATGCCGGTGTCGACACAGGGCGCCGGCAACGGCGACAGCGTCCCGTCCTCGGCACGATCGAACTGCATGAAGACCAGGTTCCAGATTTCGATAAATCGATCACCGTCCTCATCCGGCGATCCGGGAGGACCACCGGGTATATGCGCACCGTGGTCGTAGAAGATTTCCGACGAGGGACCGCATGGGCCGGTATCAGCCATCTGCCAGAAATTGTCGGAGGCAAACGCTGCGCCCTTGTTGTCGCCGATGCGCACGATGCGCTCAGCTGGAATGCCAATTTCGTCTTTCCAGATCGCGTAAGCCTCATCGTCGGTCTGGTAAACCGTGACCAGCAGTCGTTCCCTGGGCAATTTCCAGACTTCGGTCAGCAGTTCCCAGGCCCATTGAATGGCCTCGCGCTTGAAGTAGTCGCCAAACGACCAGTTGCCAAGCATTTCGAAAAACGTGTGATGGCGCGCGGTATAGCCGACCTGATCGAGATCATTGTGCTTGCCGCCAGCGCGCAGGCAGCGCTGCACATCGACAACGCGGGGGCTGGGTGGCTTCTCGCTGCCGAGGAAGGCGTTCTTGAACGGCACCATGCCCGAGTTGGTGAACATCAGGGTCGGGTCGCTGGATGGAACCAGCGAAGCCGAAGGCACCACGGTATGGCCCCTGGCGCGGAAGAATTCGAGGAAGTCGGAGCGGATATCTGCGCTGGTTTTCATCAATCTGTTCATTCTGGAGTGCGGACACACCGATGAACGTCCCGAGCGGAGCTCTCAATCGAACTCGTCACCGGGATCGCCGATGTCGGCGCGTGTGAGAACGCTTACTGTGGCGGCATCGAAGCCACGGCGCAAGAGATAGGCAGCTCGACGGCTACGTTCCTTGGCATCTGCAGCCGCTTTTCGCCCGTAGTGACGCTGCATCTGGCGGCGGGCGAGATCGCGCCAATCACAATCCAGTTCATTGATTGCGGCTGAGATTTCGGCGTCGCTGACGCCATGCGACTTCAGTTCAGCGGATATCCGGCGTGGCCCATAGCCGTTCGCCGATCGTGAGCGCGCCAGCATCTCGGCAAATCGGGAGTCGCTCTGGTATTTCTGTGATTGCAGCGAATCGATGGCGGCTGCGGATTCATCGTTGGAGTAGCCGCTGCGATCAAGCTTGGTTTTCAGCTCGCGCTCGGATTGCTCACGGCGGACCAGCAGGCCCATGGCCTTGTCGTAGGCACTGGGTTTGTCTTTCGATGAAGCGGCCTCGGAACCGGCCTTCTTGCGCGCCACGTCGATCGCTACCGGAGTTCCATCAGCACTGGAATGGAATCAGGCCAAAAGCGAAGGCACCGATAAACGCCACGATTGCGCCGGCAATCAGCCCGGATACGGCGATCGCCACGTGCCCGAAAACCGACCACGGTCGGCTCTCATCCTGATCCATGCTTGCGGGAATCACTGCTTCGATCCCCGCGCTGCAATCCGTGCCGCGATGGCGGGATCGAGATCGGCACTGGACTGACCGGCCGAATCGAGCGCCTGGCGGATCGCATTCGCATCAAGACCGCCCGCTCGTGAAGCCTCCGACAAGGCCCAGGTTCGCGCAGCACGTCGACCGCTCCCACAAAAAAGCACGATCGGCTTTTCGGCGACAGCCAGCGACAAGGCGAGAGAATCGACCTGTGAATCAGGGATTTCTCCAAGCGGAACCGGAACATAGGCAAAGGTCAGGCCATTGAGCGCCGCCGCGGCATTGATCTCATCCGAACTCGGTTGACCGCGCTGCTCGCCATCCGGACGCAGATCAATGATCGAGTGAAACCCCTTCTGTTTGAGTGCTGCCAGATCCTGCGGTTGTATCTGCTCCGATATCCAGATGCCCTCGACCAACTGATGGACGCCGGGTCGCGGAGGCCAGGTCATCACCGCCCACGTCAGAACGATGCCAGCGCCGAGCAGCAACGAGACCAGAAAGGTCAGCCAGGGGCGCGGCATCTTCATCCTGTTCAGGCTTCCTCGGCCTCAGTCTCGACGGCGGGTGCTGGCGCATTGCCAACCTTGACCAGCAGCTTCTCGCGCAAGGCCTTGTCGATCTCGTCGGCCATTTCCTTGTGCTCCTTGAGGTACAGACGCACGTTGTCCTTGCCCTGGCCGATGCGATCACCGTTGTAGCTGTACCAGGCGCCGGACTTCTCGACCAGATTGTGCTGAACGCCGAGCTCGATCAGTTCGCCTTCACGCGAGGTGCCCTCGCCATAGAGAATCTCGAATTCGGTTTGCCGGAATGGCGGCGCAACCTTGTTCTTGACCACTTTGACCCGGGTTTCCGAGCCGATCACTTCATCACCACGCTTGACCGCACCAATACGGCGGATATCGAGACGAACCGAGGCGTAGAACTTCAGTGCATTGCCGCCGGTGGTTGTCTCCGGACTGCCGAACATGACACCGATCTTCATGCGAATCTGGTTGATGAAGATTACCAAACATCCTGATTTCTTTATGTTTGCTGTCAATTTGCGCAGCGCCTGACTCATCAGTCGAGCCTGAAGACCGACATGGGTGTCGCCCATCTCGCCTTCGATTTCGGCCTTCGGCGTCAATGCCGCGACCGAGTCGACAACGACCACATCTACGGCATTCGAGCGCACCAGCATGTCGGCGATCTCAAGCGCCTGCTCACCGGTATCGGGCTGGGAAACCAGCAGGTTGTCGACATCGACGCCGAGCTTTTCGGCATAGCTCGGATCCAGTGCATGCTCGGCATCGACAAAAGCTGCTGTACCGCCGGCACGCTGGCACGAGGCGATCACTTGCAAGGTGAGTGTGGTCTTGCCGGAAGATTCCGGACCATAGATTTCGACGACACGGCCTTTCGGCAAGCCACCGATGCCGAGCGCGACATCGAGACCGAGTGAGCCAGTGGAAATGGTCGGGATCGCTTCGTTGACGCGATCACCCATGCGCATGACTGCACCCTTGCCGAATTGCTTCTCGATCTGGCTCAGTGCAGAGGAAAGCGCCTTGCGCTTGTTGTCATCCATTGTGGGTTTCCTTGGGGGCTATCAATGAGTGGAGCGTGCCGGTCCGCGATCTCAGGGCCTGAGACATCCGCGATTCGACTTCGATCATTTCACGCTGAGCGCGCTTTGAAAGAGCCAATCATCGCGTCAGTTTGTAAGAATTCGCCGCACGCCTTCGAGAGCTGCATGCACGGTTTGCCGACGGACTGCTTCGCGATCGCCGTCAAAATGGAACTGCTCGGACTGCGCATAACCGCCTCGACGCTTCCAGCCGATCCAAACGGTTCCGACCGGCTTGCCCGGCGTATCGCCGCCCGGCCCGGCAATGCCGGTGACGGCCACGGCAACGCCTGCACCGTAGCGCGCCAGGGCGCCGGAAACCATCTCGACCACGGTTTCCTGGCTGACCGCTCCGGTGCGCTCCAGTGTCTGCGGCTGTACGCCCAGCAAGGCTTCCTTGGCCTCATAGCTATAGGCAACCACGCCACACTCAAACCAGGTTGAACTGCCCGGAATATCGGTCAACACTTTGGAAATCCAGCCGCCTGTGCATGATTCTGCGCAGACAATTGTCTGCCCATGGGCAAGCAGCAATTCGGCAATCGTGTTACCGAGTGCGAACAACTCGGTGTCATCGGTGGCGTGCGTGTTCATCGGCGTACGGCTCTGACGATGGATGAAGATGAGGAAGTCGTTTGATGATACCCGACTGACTCCTTGAATCCCTGAAACTGCCGTTCGCATGGACCGGAACAAGCATTCATCGCAAAGCCGAAACCTGTGCCCGTTGACACGTTCATGCCCAACTCGACGCCCGCGGAAAGCGCAGAAATGGGGCTTCATCTGGATATCAGCGAAATTTCCACACCAGGAAAGCAGCGATCAGCGCCGGTATGCCGAAAACCAGACAAAACATCGGCAACTCCTCGGAAACGGAATAGCCGGCTTGCGATACACCCACCCACATGTTGATGCCGGCACCCACCGCCCACAATGGAATGAAGGCGAGGGCCGCTTTTGACAGGGACTTTCGTCGCCAGCGCCCCGCTGTGCAGAAAATGCCCAGCAACAACAGTCCTGTCAGAATCACAATAACCGTATGCATGGAATCACTCGCCTTCGATGGTCAGGAATGAGGCATCTTGAGCGGTTCGACCGACTTGCCGGCTTTCTCGATGCCAATTCCCGTATTGTTGCGCGCTTTGGCGAGAATACCCATCCCGCCACGTCGTTGTACGGCAGGCCTCATCCTGAAATTCCCTGGACCCTGACAAGCACTTGAACAAGACGCCGACCAAGACCACCCGCGAAGCTGCGGAGTCAACTTCCACGCATACGCCGCTGATGCGCCAGTTCTTCGCTGCCAAGAGCGAACATCCCGATGTGCTGATGTTCTTTCGAATGGGCGATTTCTATGAATTGTTTTATGACGATGCGCGCAAGGCCGCGCGCCTGCTCGATATCACCCTGACCCAGCGCGGTTCCTCGGCCGGTGCGCCGATTCCGATGGCTGGTGTGCCCCACCATGCGGCCGAGGGTTATCTGGCCAAACTGGTCAAGCTCGGCGAATCGGTGGCTATCTGTGAGCAGGTCAGCGATCCGGCCCAGTCAAAGGGTCTGGTCGAGCGCAAGGTCGTGCGCATTGTCACCCCCGGCACGGTCACCGACGAGGCCCTGCTCGAAGAGCGTCGCGACAATCTGCTGTTGTCGATTGCGGCTGGCAAGCAGGGTTTTGGGCTGGCCTGGATCGATCTGACCACGGGACGGTTCCTGCTCAGTGAAGTCGCCAACGCCGAGGCTTTGGCTGCCGAGCTGGCGCGCCTGCAGCCGGTCGAAACCCTGATCGGTGAAGACGGTGCCTGGCCGAAGTTCGTCACTGCCCTGCCCGGCTTGCGCAAACGTGCGCCCTGGCATTTCGATGCGGAAACCGGTGCGCGCGAGTTGTGCCGATTCTTTGGCACACGTGATCTTTCCGGTTTCGGTGCCGACGGCTATTCGATGGCCATCGGCGCCGCCGGCTGTCTGCTCGGCTATGTCGAGGAAACGCAGAAATCCGCCCTGCCCCATCTCAGCGGCCTGGCCGTGGAAAATGCCAGCGAGACCATCGCCCTGGACGCGGCAACGCGGCGCAATCTCGAACTCGACACGCACGCTTCGGGAGGCCGCGAATTCACGCTGCTCGGTGTTCTCGATGCAACGGTGACGCCGATGGGTGCGCGCAACCTGCATCGCTGGATCAATCGGCCGTTGCGCGATCACGCCACGCTCAATCGGCGCTTCCAGGCGATCGAAAGCCTGATCGAGAGCGGCTGCAACGAGGGATTGCGCGATGAACTTCGCGGCATCGGTGATCTCGAACGTATTCTTTCCCGCGTTGCCCTGCGCTCGGCAAGACCGCGCGATCTTTCAACCCTGCGCGACGGTCTCGCACGCACGCCGGCACTGCGTGAGCGGCTCGGCACGACCGACAGCCCACTGCTGACTGATTTGCTCAGCCGACTCGGCGAACATGGCGAAACAGCCGCCTATCTGATGGCCGCAGTGGTCGAGCAACCTCCGGCACTGCAGCGCGATGGCGGCGTCATCCGTGACGGCTTCGATGCCGAACTCGACGAATTGCGCGCGCTGGCGACCAACGCGGATCAGTTCCTGATCGATTTCGAGGAACGAGAAAAGGCCGCCAGCGGCATCCCGACGCTCAAGGTCGGCTACAACCGCGTGCACGGCTACTACATCGAAATCAGCAAGGCCCAGGCCGGCAAGGCACCGACTCACTACACGCGTCGACAAACGATCAAGGGTGCCGAGCGCTACATCACCGAAGAACTCAAATCCTTCGAGGACAAGGTGCTCTCGGCACGTGAGCGCTCGCTGATGCGCGAACGTGCGCTCTACGAGGCCCTGCTCGACACCCTCGGCGAACGACTCACCGAGTTGAAGTCAGCGGCTGCCGCCGTGGCCGAGCTCGATACCCTCGCCAGCCTGGCCGATCGCGCCTATGCGCTTGACTGGAATCGCCCGCAACTCAACGAAGACAGTGGTATCCGCATTGAGCGTGGGCGTCACCCGGTCGTCGAACAGGTCCGCGAGGAACCGTTCGAGCCGAATGATCTCGATTTCAACGACAAGCGTCGGATGCTCATCGTCACCGGCCCGAACATGGGCGGAAAATCGACGTATATGCGGCAGAATGCCCTGATCGTCCTGCTTGCGCATATCGGCAGCTTTGTGCCGGCGGCGAGCGCCGAAATCGGCCTGATCGACCGTATTTTCACGCGCATCGGCGCGGGCGATGATTTATCGCGCGGCCAGTCCACCTTCATGGTCGAGATGAGCGAAACGGCGAATATCCTGCACAACGCCACCGAGCAGAGTCTGGTCCTGATGGACGAGATCGGCCGCGGCACGAGCACCTATGACGGTCTCTCGCTGGCCCAGGCCTGCGCGACCTGGCTGGCGACGCAGAATCGGTCGTTTACCCTTTTTGCGACGCATTACTTCGAACTGACCCGCCTCGCCAGTGCGCACAGCGATATCGCCAATGTGCATCTCGACGCCGTCGAATACGGCGAGCAACTGGTGTTCATGCATGCAGTCAAGGAGGGGCCGGCGAATCGCAGTTTCGGCTTGCAGGTGGCCGCGCTGGCCGGATTGCCAAAGGCCGTGATTGCCGCCGCCAAGGCAACACTTGCCGGACTCGAAGCGGATGGCAGCAAACCGCATCACGGCTCATCGCCGCCGCCCTCGAACACCCCGCAGCTCGGCTTGTTTGCCCCACCCGCACCCTCGCCAATCGACGAAGCGATGCGCGGCCTCGATCCCGATGCGATGAGTCCACGCGAGGCGCTCGATGCGCTCTACCGGTTGAAAAAGATGGTCGATCGCGGATAGCCCGGACTATTCGACTCTATTGGCGGCTTGCGGGATTTTTCCGGAATCTTCCGGATCGGCACAATAGATTCCATACAACGTGGCGATCACGTCCTGCGCCGGCCCATCGACGAGGCGATACCAGATCGTCTGCGATTCGCGTCGTGTCGCTACCATGCCTTCGTCGCGAAGCCTGGCCAGATGCTGTGACAGCGCAGACTGGCTCAGATCGGACATCTCCTCGTTGATCTGACCGACCGTCATCTCCTTGCCGACGAGCAGACAAAGCACGCGCAGGCGCTGCGCATTGGCCAGTGTCTTGAGCAATCGCGCGGCTTCTTCGGCGCGCTCCTGCATGGCACTCAGGGCAAGCGGATCAGTGATCAACGGGGTTCCTCCGGATGATGGTGCGAGGCCGCTCCATCGTCGTGTCTTCGCGCCATTCTAAATAAGATGCTTGTATATTAGCAAATACTTATTTAGAATCGAGTTGACACACATCACTGCGTCGACCCTGGCACCGGCGCAGCCTCGACTCAACCTGAGACGGAGTGGCGATCATGGCGAACATCCTTGTTCTTGGTGCAGGCCTCGGCGGCATGGCCGCCGCTTACGAGATTCGCGCGGCAGTGGGCAAGGATCATCCGATCACGGTGGTCGGTGACAGTCCGCATTTCAATTTCACGCCGTCCAACCCATGGCTGGCAATCGGTTGGCGCAAGCCTGCCGACATCCGCATCGATGCCGCTCCGGCATTGGCCAAGCACGACATCGATTTCATCCACAGTACGGCCGAAAAGGTATTGCCCGAGACCAACCAGGTCCGCCTGGCCGATGGTCGCATCCTCGATTACGACTACCTGATCATCACCACCGGTCCGCGCTTGGCCTTCGACGAGGTCCCCGGCCTTGGCCCGGAGACCGGCCATACGCAATCGGTCTGCACCGGCGGCCATTCGGAAAAAGCCTGGCAGGCGTATGAGGAATTCCTCAAGAATCCCGGGCCGGTCGTGATCGGTGCCGTGCAGGGCGCGAGCTGTTTTGGTCCGGCCTACGAATTCGCCATGATCGTCGATGCCGACCTGCGCAAGCGCAAGCTGCGCGATCGCGTGCCGATGACCTATGTGACCTCGGAACCCTATATCGGCCACATGGGCCTCGGCGGCGTCGGTGATTCGAAGACCCTGCTCGAATC